>CAJMNU010000007.1 GCA_905214855.1 uncultured bacterium
TCTTTCATGGTAGATATCATTAACATGATCAAAGCAGGAAAGAAAGTCGTTGCAATGGTAGCTCCGGCAGTGGAAGGACAGTTTGGCGATAAGATCACGATGTCAAGTATCCGTACAGCATGTAAGAAACTGGGATTTGCTGATATGGTCGAGGTAGGTCTTGGAGGAGATATGACAGCTGCTTATGAGGCAGAAGAGTGGGCTGAGGCTTATAAACAGGGTAAGAAGATGACAACATCCTGCTGTCCTGCATTTGTAAACATGATCAAACTGCATTTCCCACAGCTTTTGGATAACATGTCAACAACAGTATCTCCTATGTGTGCGGTTTCCCGTATGATCAAATCTCAAGATCCAGAGGCTGTCACCGTATTTATCGGACCATGTATGGCAAAGAAGAGCGAAGCTATGGATCTGAACATTGAAGGAAATGCAGATTATGTTATGACTCTGGGAGAATTTAGCGCTATGATGCGTGCAAAAGGTGTAGAATTAGAGCCAGAAGAAAATGATACACAGGAAGCAAGTATTTATGGAAAGCGTTTTGGAAACGGAGGCGGTGTGACCGCAGCGGTTGTAAAATGTCTGGAAGAGATGGGCGAAAAGAGCGATGTCAATGTTATGAAGTGCAGCGGCGGAGCAGAGTGTAAGAAAGCACTGCTTCTTCTGAGAGCAGGAAAATTACCGGCAGACTTTATCGAAGGTATGATCTGTCAGGGAGGATGCGTTGGAGGACCAAGTAAGCATAAAACAGAGCTTGAAGCAAAGAAGGCAAGGGATATTCTGATCGGACAGGCAGACAAGAGAGGTGTGCATGAGAATCTGGAGAAATATCCAATGGATCAGTTCTCCATGCACAGACATTGATCTATTGTCTCAATATCTAAAAGATGCTGGGGTAAATGATATCCATAAATAAGCTATTGCAATATCGTTTAGTAGGAAAAAGATACTGGATATTGATTTAGAAAAGGACTGCCATGCAGCGGATAAAAAGCCGTTTGCATGGCAGTTTTTAGTGGAAATTTTGACTCAGTTGAGATATACTATACTCAACGCAGCATGATAGAAAAATAAAACAAGCGTATCCTTTCAATGGCAACATGAATATAGGGCAACATGTGGATAACAGCAGCAGGATGGGAGTGAAAAAATGTCAGAAAAAGACTTAAATGAAATTGGAGAGCGTATTTCCAGAGATTTGAAAGAAGCTTTGGACAGTATGGACTTTAGTAAATTGAATGAAACTGTGACAGAGACTGTAAATGTGGCTTTGAAGGAAGCGAAAGAAAGCACAAAAAAGGCAGCAGAAGAGGCGAAAGAAAGCACAAAAAAGGCAGCAGAAGAGGCGAAAGAGACGACAAAAAGGGCAGTAGAAGAAGTCAAGGAGAATATACAAAGCACAGTTTACAGACAGGGAGCAGTACATATGAATGAAGGACCGACTCCTCAGAGAAGTAAGATGACACAGAAGGTTGTGGTGGAAAATCCATCTCAAAGAAATAATATCACACAGGTAGAAAAAAATCAGATAGAGAAAAGCAAGGTAAAATCTCCTGATGCTAAAAAGAAAAAGTTGAAAATCCGTCCACAAGGGAATGTTGCAGGAGTTTTATGTACCACTTTTGGAAGCATTGGATTATTTTTTGGTATTACATTTTGGATGCTGGCATCTTTGGCAGGAGCTTTTGCGACAACAGAATGGGCTGCCATAACAACCTCGCTGTCATGGGTATTTTTATTACTGTCGGTTGGATTTGGGGTTCTTTTGGGTGTTGGAATCCATTATGTTGCAAAAAACAGACGTTTAAAACGATATGCGTGGGCATGTCGTGGAAAAGAGTATATCAGCATAGAGGATCTTGCAAGAGCCAGCGGCAAAAAGAAAGATTATGTTGTGAAAGATATCAAAAAGATGCTAGAAGTTGGAATGCTTCCTGAAAGTCATATGGATGATAAGAATACATGCCTGATTTTTACAAAGGAAGCATATCAGCAGTATCTGGAGGCAAAAAAAGCATATGAACTGCGTCAGGAAGAAGAAAAGCGCATTGCCATGCAGAAAGAAGAGGAAAATAAGATCTTAGAATCTTCTGATGGATTGCGTGCTGTTGTAGAGCGGGGCAATGAATTCCTGAAAAAGATCCAACAGGCAAATGATAAGATTCCTGGGGCAGAGATCTCCGAAAAGATCAACAGATTAGAGAGTATTGTCCGTCAGATCTTAAAAGCAATAAAGGAAAATCCAGAAGAAGTAAAAGAGATGGATAAGTTTATGGAGTACTATCTTCCGACAACGGTAAAACTGTTAGAGGCATACCAGAAATTTGACCAGATCTCTTTACCTGGGGAGAATGTGATCTCTGCAAAGAGAGAAATCGAGAAAACATTGGATACAATCGAGAAAGCCTTTGCCGGACTTTTGGATGACCTGTATCAGAATGCAGCTTTTGACGCAGAAGCGGATGCTGCGGTGTTAAAAACCATGCTGGAACAGGAAGGGTTGATGAGTTAGAGAGACGATGAAAGGAGAGGAAGACAATGGGAAATGGATTGGATGAGATGGAAGCAATGTTAAAGGAGGCACAAAGCCTGACATTGGATTTAAACCCTGAGCCGCCTAAACCGGCAGAGCAGGAAAAAGAGGTTTTGCAAGAAAAAAGGAAAAGTGAAGCGGATTCCTATGTGATGGAACAGGCTCTTCAGACAGAGATCCCAAATCCTGTTGAAACAAAAATCCAGATGGAATTAGAGCCAAAAACCGAGGTTGAGACACCAGCAATGACACAGGAAGAAATTGAGCAGAAGAAGCAGTTGGAAGCTGTGTTACATGCAAGGAGAGAATTGGAAACTTTGGAAGCTGTTCTTTCAGAGGCAGAACAGAAACAAGTACATGATTTTGCAGCCAAGATCGATCTTAGCAACAGCAATATGGTGTTGCAGTATGGTGTGGGAGCACAGAAGAAGATTGCAGATTTTTCTGAGACTGCTTTGGAAAATGTCCGTACAAAAGATTTAGGTGAGATTGGAGATATGCTGGGCGAGGTTGTGAGCCAGCTCAAGACGATAGATGAGGAAGAAGAGGAAAAAGGATTTTTTGGCTTCCTAAAGAAAAATACACGCAAGTTAAGCGATATGAAAGCAAAATATGAGAAGGCAGAAGTGAATGTCAATCGTATCTGCAAGGCACTTGAGGGACATCAGATCACACTTTTAAAAGATGCAGCACTTTTGGATAAGATGTATAAACTGAATACAATCTATTTTAAAGAACTCACGATGTATATTCTGGCTGGAAAACGAAAACTTTTGGATGCGAGGGAAAAAGAGATACCAGCACTCTTAGAAAGAGCAAAACAGACAGGATTTGCAGAGGATGCACAGAGAGTGAACGATATGAATAATCTGTGCCAGCGTTTTGAAAAAAAGTTGTATGATCTGGAGTTGACCAGACAGGTATCTTTGCAGATGGCACCTCAGATTCGTATGATCCAGAATAATGACACTACCATGGCAGAAAAGATACAGTCTACAATCGTCAATACCATTCCACTTTGGAAGAGTCAGATGGTTTTAGCAGTGGGATTGGAACATTCTACACAGGCAGCAAAGGCGCAGCGTCAGGTTTCTGATATGACCAATGAACTTCTGAAAAAGAATGCAGCAACGCTAAAAATGGCAACTGTGGAGACCGCAAAAGAATCTGAGAGAGGAATCATTGATATTGAAACCTTGAAGGCGACAAATGCCAGCCTGATCTCTACTTTGGATGAGGTGGTCAAGATTCAGGAAGATGGAAGAGCAAAACGTCAGGCAGCAGAGGCAGAACTTGCAAGAATGGAGAATGATCTGAAGAATAAGATGCTTGAGATGAGCAGAAGATAATATCATATAGAAAATATCATATAGAAAATATCACATAGAATGCAAAACAAAAACAGCGGGAAGTCTTAAAGGAGGGGGAGACTTTCCGCTGTCTTTGTTTTCCTGATCTTAGATCAGATTCTTTACTGGGGATGTAAAGAAATAAGTGGGGATTTTTGACCGTTTCTATTCAAACAGATCCAATTTGGCAGCATAGCCAATCTTCTCAATTAGAACTGAGAAGTTACCTGCCAAGCCTCGATTTCATCAAGTGTTTTGTTCTTAACCACCCAGTTGTTTAAAATCCAGTTTAATACTTTCATAATGTCAACTCCTTTTCAACTAGAATTTTGTTTTTGGGTACAAAGAATAAGATAGTTTCATCTTTCTATATCTTATCCATAAAATGAAAGCGCTTACAACTTTCATGATTCTATATTATATGGATTTTTCGAAAGGAATCAAGCGGTGGATTTCATAATATTTTGCTTTTGAGAATAGAAAAAAACGACATATTGCATAAAAACAAAAACAGTGTTTGTACAAAATGTATAAAGGTAAGAGAAGAGAAATCAGATAATTTTTGATAATACTAAGAAAATTAAAAGAAAAATAATATATAAATCTAATTGTTTTAAAATAGTACAGAGATAGAAAAAATTATGGTTAAAATAATGTAGTATTTAAGAAGGAGGAAGGGGAAGTAGGAGAATAAGGGAAAATAGATTGAAAAACATAGAAAAACATTATAAAATACTAGATAAGATTCTATATGATAAGGGGTGGAAAAGATATGTTGACTGCGAAAGAGAAAGAGGAACGTGAAAAGCTGATCAAAGATTTGGGAATTCGGTATACTACAGACGATAAACAAGAGCCATATATATTTGTCAGTTATAAAAGTGATGACTGGCGTGAAGTGATGGGGGAAATCATCCATCCATTACAGAAGAGATATGGGTTAAGGGTGTATTATGATCAGGCATTTGATTATGAATCCAATGATGAATGGATCAAACAGATGGAAGATAATATGGCAAGCATATATTGTCAGGGAGTTCTCTGTTTTATCAGTGAAAAATATATTTCCAGTTATGCTACATTATTGGAAGTATTATTTAGCCATACAAAAAAAGTATTAGATTATCGTGATAATGTTCTTCCTTTGATTCAGGTATTTTTACCATCTTGTAATACGGGAGATATGAAAGAGCTAAGAAAGAATGTTTTGAAGCAGCCAAAGAGAAGTCTGAGTTTAAAGACCAATGAGGTGAAGGCATATAAAGATATACTAAACGATATTTTACGTAACAAGACTGTATCAGATGTGTGGTCAGAGCGTGTAAGAGGGCTTCTTGAAACTTCGGATAATGCATTGACAAATCGTGATGTGGCAAGTGCATTTGCAGAGCTTTTGGATGGACAGGCAATTGAAAAGTATGGTGATAATCAGGATCAGTTTTTGGAAAAGATCAAAGGGACAATTGCCAGTTTGGTGACAGTAAAAGATCCTTCTGAGAGCAATGTCTTTGATGAGAAATTAAAACAGACCATTATGGAAGAACAGGCGCATAAAAAAGCAGCAAGTACGCAAGTACTTCAACCAGAAGAAGAGAAAAAGACACTTGAGCAGAGTGGTGTTGTGGAAGAAAACAAGAAATTAGTTTCAGTGGAAGAGAAACCGCAACCAGTATCCATACCAGAAAAACAGATGGAATGTGTCAATCAGGAATGGTATCCAACATCAGAAATGACGCTGGAAGAGGTAGAACATGCACTGTTAGATGTCAATAATTGTAAGTATTTAAGAATGGTTCGTGAGCAGAAAAACGGCTATCAAAAGTATATGTTTGATTATGTTATGGCTGCTGTGTTGAGAGGTTGTGACCATAAGGCAGAACCGTTTTCTGCGAGATGGAATTATTTCAGAGTGGTTGTCAGCAAGGATATCAATTTGGATGAGAAGGCAGTCAGTGCGAGTCAGTTTACTTGGAGCAGCAATGCAAGGAAAGCAGTGAATATAGAAAAAACCGGAAAACTTGGAGCAAATAGTGAATATTTCAGAAATCTTTCGGGAAGTATGACATTGGGAGAATTGCGATCTAAGTTTGCAGAGGCAGAAGATGAGGCATTAAGGACAAAAGACAACAAATCCGCAGATGCCGTATTTGCAGCGCTGTTTACAAAGATATCGGTTTGACAGAAGATAAGACCAAGTAATATAACATACTATGGATTTTGATACCAAGAGTGGAAGCAGGTATCAACAAGATATATAGATAGAGAAAAGGCGATATACAACTAAAATGGGCTGTATATCGCCTTTAACATATTTTTTACCTTTTTATTTGTTCTTTTTTTCACCACATCCAGAGCAATGACCAGAACATTTGCCTCCCTTACCATTCCAACAGTAAGTGCAGAGCTTGTCAGCCGGCAAGCCGATAGAAGCAATCAAATCATCTAAACGATGGAAACGAAGTGTTGTAAAGTTCAGTTTTTTGCGGATCTCTTCTACCATTTCTTTATAATTCTGACTGTCAGGATTTGCGTAATCTGCCAGAAGCTCATCTGACACATTTTCTCCCTCACGATCACGGATGATACGTCTGGTGATCAGATCCAGTTCGGATTTAGAACGGGAGAAGTTCAGGAATGGGCATCCAAACAACAGCGGCGGGCAGGCAGGACGGATATGAACTTCCTTTGCACCACTATTGTATAAGAATTCCGTTGTCTCTCCAAGCTGTGTGCCTCGTACAATGGAGTCGTCGATCAAAAGAAGGCTGCGGTCATGGATCAGATCATCCACAGGGATCAGTTTCATTTTTGCGATCAGATTTCTCTGGGACTGGTCACTTGGCATAAAGGAACGTGGCCAAGTTGGTGTGTATTTAATGAAAGGACGTGCAAATGGGATACCGGAAGCGTTGGCATATCCTACGGCATGGGCAATACCAGAATCCGGAACACCTGCTACAATATCTGCTTTTACAGAATCTGGATCGGATATATCACGCTTTGCAAGCATTTCACCACATCTATAACGCATCATCTCTACACTGATCCCCTCATAGCTGGAGGTAGGATAGCCGTAGTAAACCCAAAGGAAAGAACAGATCTGCATCTGCTCCTCCGGTTTTTTGAGCTGTTCCATGCCATCTGCGGTAACGGAGACAATCTCTCCTGGTCCTAATTCATAATAATCGTGATAGCCAAGATTGACATAGGCAAAACTCTCAAAAGAGACACAGAAAGCATCATCTTTTTGACCAATGACAAGAGGAGTGCGTCCCATACGGTCACGAGAAGCGATCAAGCGATCCTTTGTCATTAAAAGAATTGTCATAGAGCCTTCAATCACTTTCTGGGCAAAAGCAAGTCCTTCTTCAAAAGAACTGTTTTGATCGATCAGAGCTGCAACCAGTTCGGTTGAATTGACCTGACCACCACTCATTTCCAAGAAGTGAGTATGTCCTTTTTCATAAGCCAGTTTTAAGAGTTCATTCATGTTATTGATCTTGCCAACGGTTGTGATAGCATAGCTGCCAAGATGGGACTGAACTAAGAGTGGCTGTGGTTCATTGTCAGAAATACAGCCAATTCCGATATTTCCCTCTAATTCCGTCACATCTCTGTCAAATTTAGTACGGAACGGGGAGTTTTCAATATTATGGATACTGCGATTAAAACCATCTGGTCCATACACAGCCATACCGCCGCGGCGGGTTCCAAGATGAGAATGATAGTCAATGCCAAAAAACAAATCTAATGTACAGCTTTTTTTTGATACAACGCCAAAAATACCACCCATATGTTTAGACACTCCTTTTATTCGTGTGAAATTAAATGGTTATTAGAATAAATAAAATATCAATTCTATAGTACCATATATTAGCAGAACGGGACAATAGAAAATATATATTAAATTTTCTTATGAAAAGGAGGCAGATTTGTGGAAAATAGATTCCGATTAAAAGATCTTCCATCCAAAAGAAACTGGTATGTGAAAAAAGTAGAGGAAGTACTGGATCATGGACAAGGTAAAACTGTGGTTTGGTAAAAAGAAAGGGAACTGAAGATCAGGAAGAAGAACAATCCTGTTTCAGTCCCTTTTCTGTTATGATTGGATCATTTCTTAGATCTCATTGATTTTGCGTTTTACATATGTGGTATGCAGCAAGTGATGTGCTTTTTCACTTCCGGGTTCACCCAAGAAAGTTGCATACAGCTCTTTAATAGCTGGATTTTCATGGGATTTGCGAAGAGTGCTGTTTGCATCTGCATCATACAGAACTTTGGCACGCAGAGCACGGATATCAACTGTGTTGCGAACACTTGCTGGCTGCTGAGGTTGTCCGCCGCCGTTTACACAGCCGCCTGGACATCCCATGATCTCGATAAAGTGGTAAGTTGCCTCACCAGATTTTACCTTTTCAAGAAGTTCTTTTGCGTTCTTCAATCCGGAAGCAACTGCAATCTTTACATCCATGCCTGCTACATGGTAAGTTGCCTCTTTGATTCCTTCTGTACCGCGAACCTCTTTGAAATCTACAGAAGGAAGTTCTTCACCTGTTAATGTCTCCACTGCGGTACGGAGTGCTGCCTCCATAACACCGCCAGTTGCACCAAAGATGACTGCTGCACCAGTATCCATGCCAAGCGGCATATCATATTCTTCGTCTGGAAGAGACAAAAACTGCATACCTGTGCGCTCAATCATGCGTGCAAGTTCTCTTGTGGTAAGAGAGAAATCTACATCTGGGACACCATTTGCAGCTTCATCGTCACGTCCGATCTCAAATTTCTTGGCGGTACATGGCATTACACTGACAGAAACGATATCCTTTGGATCCCATCCCATCTTTTCGGCATAATAGGACTTAACAATGGCGCCAAACATCTGCTGCGGAGATTTACAGGAAGAAAGATTTTCTGTCATATCAGGGAAATAATGTTCACAGTATTTGATCCATCCAGGAGAGCAGGAGGTGATCATTGGAAGAACACCGCCATTTTTCACACGTTCAAGGAATTCATGAGCCTCTTCCATGATCGTAAGGTCTGCACCGAAGTTGGTGTCAAATACTTTATCAAATCCAAGGCGGCGCAGAGCAGCAACCATCTTGCCCTCTACATTTGTTCCGATCGGAAGACCGAATGCTTCGCCTAAAGCAGCACGGACAGCTGGAGCGGTCTGTACCACAACGTGTTTTGTTGGATCAGCGATAGCAGCAAAGACTTCATCTGTACAGTCTTTTTCTGTAAGAGCACCAGTTGGACAGACAGCAATACACTGACCACAGGAAACACAACTGGTTTCTCCCAGTCCCATGTCAAATGCAGATCCGATGAAAGTGGCAAATCCACGCTCATTTGCACCGATCACACCGATTCCCTGTACTTTTTCACAGACTGCGGAACAGCGGCGGCACAGGATACACTTGCTGTTATCACGGATCATATGTGCAGCGGAGGTATCGATCTCACTTGGAGTTTTTTCTCCCTCATACAGTTTTTCATCATCCACTTTTAATTCTTTACAGAGTTTCTGGAGTTCACAATTTCCGCTTCGGACACAGGACAGACAACTTCTGTTATGATTAGACAAGATCAGCTGTAATGTTTTCTTTCTGGAATCCAGAACTTTTGGTGTGTTAGTCCAGACTTCCATTCCTTCATTGATCGGGTATACGCAGGATGCAACAAGGCTCTTTGCACCCTTCACTTCAACCACGCAGATACGACAGGCAGCAATCTCATTGATTTCTTTTAAGAAACAAAGGGTCGGAATCTCGATATGTGCTAATCTGGCAGCTTCAAGAATGGTTGATCCCTTAGGAGCGCTGACTTCGATACCATTAATTTTGATTGTAATATTCTCCATCTTAGTATTCCTCCATTACTTTTTGTAAATAGCGCCAAATCTACATTTTTCCATACAAGCGCCACACTTGATACATTTATCCTGATCGATCATATGTGGATTCTTTACGCTGCCGATGATAGCGCCGTTCGGACAGGTGCGGGCACAAAGAGTACACCCTTTACACTTATCTGCATCAATATGATAGGAGAGAAGTGCTTTACAAACACCTGCAGGACAGGTTTTATCCTTGATATGTGCAATATACTCATCACGGAAGTAGCGGAGAGTAGACAAGACAGGGTTAGGAGCTGTCTGACCCAGAGCGCAGGCAGAATTTTCCTTGATGTAATAGCAAAGTTGTTCCAATTTATCAAGATCTTCCATGGTAGCCTGACCCTTTGTGATCTTGGTGAGGATTTCCAACATACGCTTTGTACCAATACGGCAAGGAGTACATTTTCCGCAGGATTCATCTACGGTGAATTCCAAGAAGAATTTAGCGATGTCTACCATACAATCATCTTCATCCAGAACGATCAGACCACCAGAACCCATCATAGAACCAATTGCGATCAAGTTGTCATAGTCGATCGGAACATCAAAATGTTCTGCTGGGATACATCCACCAGATGGACCACCTGTCTGGGCTGCTTTGAATTTCTTTCCATTTGGAATACCACCGCCGATCTCTTCAATAACGGTACGCAGTGTAGTTCCCATTGGGATTTCTACAAGACCGGTATTATTGATCTTGCCGCCCAGAGCGAATACTTTTGTACCCTTGGATTTCTCAGTACCCATAGAGGAGAACCATTCTGCGCCATTTAAGATGATCTGTGGGATATTGGCATAGGTTTCTACGTTATTTAACAGAGTTGGTTTCTGGAACAGACCTTTTTGTGCTGGGAAAGGAGGTCTTGGTCTTGGTTCGCCACGATTTCCTTCTATGGAAGTCATGAGAGCGGTCTCCTCACCACAGACAAATGCACCTGCGCCAAGGCGAAGGTCAATATCAAAGTCAAAACCAGAACCAAAGATATCTTTTCCAAGTAATTCTGCCTCTCTTGCCTGATTGATCGCAATTCTAAGACGCTCAACAGCGATCGGATATTCTGCACGGACATAGATATAGCCTTGATGTGCTCCTACTGCATATCCGGCAATGGTCATTGCTTCAAGGACAGCATGTGGATCACCTTCCAGAATGGAACGATCCATAAATGCACCGGGATCTCCTTCATCCGCATTACAGCAGACAAATTTTTCGTCCGCATCATTTTGCTTTGTCAGTTTCCATTTTAATCCAGTCGGGAAGCCGCCGCCTCCTCTTCCTCTCAAACCGCTGTCCATGATGACCTGAATGACTTCATCTGGTGTCATCTCAGTCAATGCTTTTCCAAGTGCAGCATAACCTCCAGTACCAATATATTCTTCAATGACTTCAGGATTGATAACACCACAGTTTCTTAATGCGATGCGATGCTGCTTTTTATAGAAATCTGTGTCACTCAATGCCTTTACACCAGAAGCGGTGACAGTTTCTTTATAAAGAAGTCTTGTAACAACACGTCCTTTTAATAAATGTTCTGATACGATCTCAGGGATATCTTCTACTTTTACCATAGAGTAGAAACTGGCATCCGGATATACGATCATGATCGGACCTAAAGCACAGAGACCATGGCAGCCAGTCTGCACTACAGAAACCTCATCGGTAAGTCCGACTTTATCAATTTCTTTTTTCAGAGCCTCAATAATCTGCTGGCTTCCAGAGGAAGTACATCCGGTTCCGCCGCAGACCAAAACATGTGAACGATACATCTGCTGTTCCTCCTATTATTTGATATCTCCGGCTGCGCCGAGGGTGTATTCTTCTACGATCTGACCACGGATCAGGTGCTGCTCTACAAGAGTTAATGCTTTTTCCGGAGTCATTTTGATATATGTAACTTTTGGTTTTCCAGGTTCCATTACCTCAACGATCGGTTCATATTTACAAAGTCCGATGCATCCGGTCTGAGTAACAGAAACTTTATCTGTAAGTCCTCTTTTTTGAACTTCCTGTGCAAGTGTATTTAAAACAGGTCTGGCACCACTGGCGATTCCACAGGTTGCCATACCTACCACTACACGTGTGTGGGTATGATCTTCCGCACGCATACCTACCTGACTCTGCATCTTAGCACGAATGGCTTTTAATTCTTCTAATGATTTCATATGAGTGAACTCCTCCTATCTGTACTGGTGGCTTTTTTATTGCTTTATCAATCCTGAACATCAGGAGATCAAAAAAAACCACCATCTACTTCTGACTTATTTTCTTCCAGATATTCTCTTATGTATTGGGATATCTCAGGAACATCAAAGGGTACACCTCCAAGGATTTCCCGAAATTTGCGAGTATCCAAACAGAATGATTTTTCGTTATATGTATATGTATATAAAAAATCTGTGTCTGGATGATAGACAATAAGTGAATGGATTGTAGATGTCATATCTCCCAGCGGCATCCGATCAATGCTGGAAAGAATAAAAACAGCTGTCACTATAGTTCCTTTTCCGACAGTGGACTGGATGGAGAAAGTTCCTCCTGTCAGTTCAGCTGCACTCTTAAAAAAAGGAATCCCAAGACCAACTTTACGTGTCTTTCGGGTAGTAAAAAAAGGATCTGTGACCTGTTCGATCTGTTCTGGTGTCATACCACAGCCATCATCTTTGATCATAATGGTGAGGGTATCTTTCATAAGATCAATGGTCACGGAAATCTCTACCAGAGAAGCGTTGGCACGAGTAGAATTTTCTGCGACATCCAAAATATTCAGTGAAATTTCAGGCATCATAGGCTTACTCGTATTTGGCAAGAATTCCAGGGATATCATCCGGAACCAGACGACCATACACTTCATCGTTGATCATCATGACAGGGGCTAGACCACATGCACCTACACAACGGCAGGAATCCAGCGAAAACTTGCCGTCAGGAGTACACTCTCCATTGGTGATCCCCAAGATCTCTTCCAGTTTTTTGAAAATTTCTCCAGAACCTTTTACATAACATGCAGTACCAAGACAGACAGAAATCTGATAACGTCCTTTTGGCTGGAGTGCAAACTGAGAATAAAATGTAGTAACTCCGTATATTTTTTCCAATGGAATACCTGTTTCATCCGAGATCATAGTCTGGACTTCAATAGGAAGATAACCATAGATTTCCTGAGCTTTTTGAAGAATGGGCATCAAAGCGCCCTTTGTGTCTTTAAGTTCGGCAATGCACGCACGGAGTGCGGCTTCCTGCTCACTTGTCCCATGAAATGGAACTCCCTGTTTCTTACACGCCATGAATTAAAACCTGCTACTAAAATATGTATAACGATATACATACTAGATGATTTGCTATAATCCTATAAATTATAGATCCTGATCCAGTCATCTGTATCTATAAATCTATTGCATGATCAGATATAGGTTCTTATCATCTAAATAGCTTTTCCTTTCCTAAATTTTTGTTTTGCCTTTGGTTCTTGGGACTTGCACCATTGGCGTATTGGACAATATATACAGTATATTACCATGAAGGGGTAAAAAAATCTATAATATTGTGATAAGTTTTTTCAAAAATACAAGATGTGATTGTTGATTATTCATAGTACAGATGGTATGCTGATACTAATAGATTGTGTAAAAAGGTTGTTTTTTGCAGAGAAATGTAAAAATATGTCCGAAAAAGGAGGGGCTTTTATGACAGTAAAGGATGCGCGTGATGTATTGGGGGCTAGAGTGCTGGTCGGTGAAGACTTGATGGATACGGAGGTCAGAAGTGCCTGCGGTTCTGATATGATGAGTGATGTACTTGCTTTTTCTAAGGATCATTCTATTTTATTGACAGGACTTTGCAATCCTCAGGTGATCCGAACGGCAGAGATGTTGGATATTGTCTGCATTATTTTTGTACGGGGCAAAAAACCAGATGATACAATACTGGAAATGGCCCGTGAGAGAGGTTTGGTCGTTCTGGCAACAGGACACAGGATGTTTTCTGCCTGTGGTATGTTATACAAAGCTGGATTAAACGGAGGTGCGATCTGATATGGAAGATACAATGGTATTGACGTATGATGTTCCTTCGGATGATTTTACCAGAGCGGGAGAGGCGAGCAGTGATGTAAAATCAAAACTCAAAATGCTGGGAGTAGATCCGGCGGCAGTCAGAAAGGTAGCCATTGCAATGTATGAAGGAGAGATCAATATGGTCATCCATGCCAATGGCGGAACGATCACCGTGGAGATCACACCTGAGAGGATAAAGATGGTTCTTGCTGATGTAGGACCGGGAATACCAGATGTGGATCTTGCGATGAGAGCGGGATATTCAACAGCACCTGATGAGGTCAGATCTTTGGGATTCGGGGCAGGAATGGGACTTCCAAATATGAAGAAGTATTCAGATGAGATGGAGATCGATACAGAGATTGGTGTGGGGACAACAATTACAATGGTGGTCAACATATAGAGGATTGGGGTGATGGAATGGATAAATTTTATCATTCTGTGCGGCTGGATGAAAGTCTGTGCAAGGGATGTATTAACTGCATCAAACGGTGTCCTACAGGAGCGATCCGTGTGCGCAACAAAAAGGCACAGATTAATAAAAAATTTTGTATTGATTGTGGAGAGTGTATACGGATCTGTCCACATCATGCAAAGAGGGCTACATATGACAGAGTGGATGTGTTAAAGGAATTTAGTTATACAGTAGCGCTGCCAGCACCTGCATTGTACAGTCAGTTTAACCATTTGGATGATGTCAATATTGTACTTGCTGCGCTTTTGAAAATGGGATTTGATGATGTATACGAAGTCAGTGCAGCGGCTGAGATCGTTAGTGATGCGACCAGAGAATATATTGCACAGCACAGAGAAGATCTTCCGCTGATCAGTACAGCCTGCCCTTCAATCGTGCGTTTGATCCGTGTCCGTTTTCCGAATTTGATCGATCATCTTCTTCCATTAAAGCCTCCGATCGAGGTGGCTGCGGGACTTGCTGTACAGCATGCTATGGAAAAGACGGGACTGCCACGGGAAAAGATAGGCATTATCTTTATTTCTCCATGTCCTTCAAAGGTCAGTTATGTCAAAAATCCACTCTGTGTAGAAAAGAGTGAGGTAGATCGGGTTTTGGCTATCAAAGATGTATATCCAAAACTCCTTTCTTATATGAAAGAAGTCGGTAGTGACGTGCCGGAACTGGCATTGTCCGGAAAGATAGGAATTAGTTGGGGAAGGAGCGGAGGAGAGGCAAGTGGTCTGCTCACGGACAGTTATCTGGCGGCAGATGGGATTGAGAATGTGATCCGTGTTTTGGAAGATCTGGAAGATCAAAAGATCGATAATCTGGAATTTATTGAGCTGAATGCATGCAGTGGCGGTTGTGTCGGTGGTGTACTCACTGTGGAAAATCCATATGTTGCTGAGGTGAAGTTAAAAAGATTGAGAAAGTATATGCCTGTAGCAAAGAGCCACATGAATGATGAAGAAAATGCACAGGTATGCCAACAGATCCACTGGACGAAAGAAGTGGAATATGAACCAGTATTTAACCTTGGAGATAATATGATAGAGAGTCTTTCAAGATTAAATCAGGTGGAACGACTGACAAAAAGACTTCCCGGCTTGGATTGTGGCTCTTGTGGTGCGCCGACCTGCCGTGCTTTGGCAGAGGATATTGTGAGAGGAGAAGCATCAGAAAAGGACTGTATTTATCGGATCAAGGATGATCTGCAGCGATTATTGGAGGAAAAGGGGCAGAAGAAAGATGACGATTCAAAACTTAATGGATAGTGGCTTATTTCAAGTAGAAAATGCAGGGGTAGATAGAGATAGAAAGATAAGCAGACCATTTTGCTGTGATCTGTTGAGTGTTGCGATGGGGCGTGCTCCTGAAGGAGGAGCGTGGGTGACAGTCATGGGTAACATGAACACGCTGGCAGTGGCTTCTTTGACAGAAACAGCCTGTATCATTCTTGCAGAAGGGACGGAGCTGGATGAAGTGGCAAAGAGGAAAGCAAAAGAGCAGGAGATCACAGTCTTATCAACAACAGAGCCGATCTTTGAGGCGGCTCTTCAAATCTGGCAAAAAATCAGGGAAACGATATGATAGGGCTGACATATGATCTTCATATTCATTCCTGCTTGTCACCCTGCGGGGATGATGACATGACACCAGCAAATATTGCAGGGATGGCTGCGATAAAGGGCTTGGATGTGATCGCTCTTACAGATCATAATACTTGCAGAAATTGCCTTGCACTTTTAAAAATGGCAGAGAACTATGGGATATTAGCGATTCCGGGGGTGGAGGTGACAACATCTGAGGAAATTCATGCGGTGTGTCTCTTTCCGACACTGGAAGCGGCATTGGATTTTGATGTTTTTTTGTATGACAGGTTGTTGCCTTTTCCAAATGATGAGACAATTTTTGGAAAACAGCAGATATATAATGAACAAGATGAAGTGGTAGGTACTCTGGAAAAATTGCTGATCAACAGTACGGAAATTTCGATTGATCATCTTGGGGAACTTGCAAAATCATATGGGGGAGTGATGTTTCCAGCACATGTGGATAAAAGTTCCAATAGCTTGATCTCAAGTCTTGGCATGATTCCTCCAGACAGTACATTTAAAACAGCAGAAGTAAAAGATTTGAAAAAATTACATGAGCTGAGACGACAGCACCCATATTTGAATCAGTGTCGTATTATAAGTAATTCAGATGCACACTATCTGGAACAGATCAAAGAAGCAGAATTGACAATAGAAGTAAGAGAAAAAAGTGTGGAAGCCGTACTGGATGCTATACGCAATGGCTTGGATGGAATGCAGTAAGGTTGACGCAAGCGTAGATTCTGGATATACTGAAATAAGTGCTGATCCAGAACGTATCCAAGGTGTTGTTCCCCCTACCTTAGCTGTGGGGAATGTCAAACAGTGTGGATGAGAAGATCTTGCAGGTCATGAGTATGGATTGCAAAAGGAAATAAAAGAAAAGGGAGAAGAGGAAAAAAGAATGAAAACATTAGGAATTGTTGGCTGCGGTCATTTGGGAAGTATTGTAGCAAAAGCGTGGAAAGAGGGACTCTTACCTGACTATGAATTGATCGGAGTGGCAAGCAGGAGTGAAGAGTCTGCAAAACGATTGGCAAAAGAGACAGGATGCAGATCTTGTGCCAGTATAGAAGAATTGATCGAGATGAAGCCGGATTTTATTGCGGAGACAGCTTCTGTAAAAATGGTAAAAGAGTATGCACTCTCCATTTTGCAGCATGGTATCCAGCTTGTTGTATTATCTATTGGTGCTTTTGCGGATGATGACTTTTTTGAGAAAGTAAAAGAAACTGCGGCAGAAAATCAGGTGAAAGTACATATTGCATCTGGGGCGATCGGAGGTTTTGATGTGTTAAGGACACTTCATGTGATGAGTCTTTCTGGTATAGGGGAAGAGAAATCTGAAATTCACAATATTACCAATCCGCCAGTTTTCAAACGTTTCCCGTTCTTTGCAGAGCGTCTGACAACAGAAGAGGATGATTGTGAAGTATTCTGTGATACAGCAAAACATGCGATCGAGATGCTTCCGACAAGAGTGAATGTGGCAGTTGCGACAGCTATTGCGACAGCTGGACCAACTAATACAACATCAAGAATGACAAGCCGACCGGGAGTGGTAGGAGATTATCAGCATATTACAGCAAGTATTCCCGGATATAGTGCAGATTTAAATATCTATTCCAGCACAAGTGATATTGCTGGATGGAGTATCGTGGCACTGCTTAGAAATCTGGATTGTCCAATCCAGTTCCAATAAAGAAATGAAGAGAGAAGAGGTAAAACTATGTTCCAGAAATTAGTTGCAATTGAACCGGTCAGCTTAGTACCGGAAGCAGAAGAAAAACTGCATGAATATGCGAAAGAAGTGGTTTTGTACCATGATATCCCAAAAGATGATGAGGAGATCATAAAAAGAATTGGAGATGCAGATGCGGTACTGGTAAGTTATACCTCACAGATCCGTGAAAATGTGTTGAGCCGCTGCCTGAATGTAAAGTATGTAGGAATGTGCTGTAGTCTTTATTCAGAGGAGAGTGCCAATGTGGATATCGCATATGCGAGAGAGCATGGCATTCAGGTTCTGGGAATCCGTGATTATGGAGATCGTGGTGTAGTAGAATATGTAATTTGTGAATTGGTACGTTTCCTGCATGGATATGACAGACCAATGTGGAAAGATGAACCGGTAGAGATCACAGGATTAAAAGTAGGTGTAGTAGGACTTGGAGTATCTGGACGTATGGTAGCAGATGCATTACAGTCATTAGGAGCAGAAATTTCTTATTTTGCAAGAAGCAAAAAAGAAGATGCTGAGGCGCATGGCATGACATTCCGACCACTTCACGAATTGTTAGAGCATTGTGATGTTGTGTTGACTTGTCTGAATAAGAATGTGATCTTACTTCATGAAGAGGAGTTTAAAAAACTTGGAAATCATAAGATTTTATTCAATACCTCAATTGGAGTTTCCTTTGATCCGGAAGAATTGAAAAAATGGCTGGATTTAGGGGATACATATTTTTGCTGCGATACATACGGTGCTTTGGGAAATACAAAAGATGGTACGCTGGCATCCCATCCGCATGTTTTTTGTGTGGATCAATCAGCGGGAAGGACAAAGCAGGCATTTGTTCTTCTGAGTGAAAAAGTGTTAGCAAATATCCGTACAGCCCTGTCATTAAATTCATAATTTTAACTTGAGTTTCCTCCTGTGGTGTGCTATAATGTTCAAAAATAATTATAAAATGATAAAAATGAACAAAAAGCATCACAGGAGGATTTTTATTATGCAGGAAAAACAATGGAAAAAGCAGATTGATTGGACTGTGACCATGATCCCATTTGCGATCATTGTTGTGTTATGTCTGGCTTTTGTGGCATTTCCCGAACAGTCTAAGCAGCAGCTGGAATCCATCCGATATATATTAGGAGACAGGATGGGAAGCTATTATCTGTTGATCGGTCTTGGAATCTTTATTTTATCAATTTATCTGGCATTTTCAAAATATGGAGATATCCGTCTGGGCAAGAAAAATGAAAAACCACAGTATTCCTCATTCGCATGGGGTTCTATGATGTTTACTTCAGGATTAGCGGCAGATATCCTGTTTTACTCTCTGTGTGAATGGATTTTATATGCCAATGATCCGCATATTGCCGAAATGGGTTCTATGCAGTTGTGGTCCAGTACCTATCCGATTTTTCATTGGGGACCGATTCCGTGGAGTTTTTATGTTGTTTTGGCAGTGGCGTTTGGATTTATGCTTCATGTAAGAAATTGCAAGAAACAGAAATATTCAGAGGCATGCAGACCAATCCTTGGAAAGAGAACAGATGGATTTTTGGGAAGATGTATTGATCTTTTGGCGGGATTTGCCCTGCTTGCCGGAACAGCGACTACATTTAGTCTGGCAACACCGCTGATGAGTCAGATCTTTTCTACATTATTTGGTGTTCCGAATTCAAAGTGGATCACGATTGGGATTTTGGTGATCACTTGCATTGTATATACTTTTTCTGTAGTTAAAGGGATGAAAGCAATTGCAAAATTGGCAGCATCCTGTGTATATTTGTTCTTTTTCCTGCTTGCCTATGTACTTTTCTTTGGGGGAGAGACTAGATATATCGTGGAGACGGCTGTGGAAGCAGTTGGGAATCTGGTGCAAAATTTCATTGGCATGGCGACATACTCAGATCCTGAGAGAACAACCTCATTTCCGCAGACATGGACGATTTTTTACTGGGCATATTGGATGGTCTGGTGTGTGGCAACTCCATTTTTTATTGGAAACATCTCAAAAGGAAGAACGGTACGCCAGACGATTCTGGGAGGATATGTGTTTGGCTTAGGAGGTACATTTACGAGCTTCCTGATCCTTGGAAATTATAGTTTGGGGCTTCAGGTAGCAGGGAAAATGGATCTGATAGGTTTCTATCAGGCAACAGCAAATTTATATGAGACGATCATTTCGATCGTCCAGACACTTCCAGCACCTGTCTTTGTTATGATCCTTCTTGCAGTGACTATGATCGCTTTCTATGCGACAAGTTTTGATGCGATTGCAGTGGTTGCAGCTTCTTATAGCTATAAAAAGCTGAATAATGATGAAGAGGCACATGTTTCTGTTAAAATGTTTTGGGCAGTGATGCTGATCCTTTTGCCGATTGCTCTGGTGTTTAGTGAAAATTCTATGACCAATTTGCAGAGTGTTTCGATCATTGCGGCATTTCCTATTGGTATGGTGATCCTTTTGATCATAGCCAGCTTTCTGAAAGATGCAGGAAATTATCTGAAAGAAGAAAATGTATCTGGAACACTAAAAGGAAAAAGAAAGTCAGAATAGAGATAAGATTAAAAAGAGATAAAATAAAAAAGAGATAAAATAAGAAAAGAAATAAAGGAATAGGGCAGAAACCGTTGGTTGGTCTTCTGCCCTGTTTTAACATTATTTAAAACTATTATAGATAGTATTTGGCTTTACCTGAATTCCTTTGTACTGTATCAGTTCGCTGACTGTTACAAGCTGATAGCCCTGTTCTACTAACTTTGGAACCATATATTCTACAGCATCTGCTGTGGAAGAATAGAGTTCATGCATGAGGACAATATCTCCATCCTTGACTTTACCCATGACAGCGTCAATGGTCTTTTGGGCATTACGATATTTCCAGTCATTGGTATCAATATTCCAGAGAATGATCGGCATATTGACATTGGCGAGTACTGTGTTGTTTTTTAATCCTCCTGGAAGGCGGAATAAAGTTGGGGTGATACCTGTTATGTTGGCGATCGTGGCATTACATTGATCAACTTGTGAACGGATCGCATCAGCGCCAAGTTTGTTTAAATATTTGTGATTTTGAGAGTGATTGGCAATCTCAAAGCCTTCCGAAGCCATGCGTTTCATCTCTGTGGCATAGGATGGGACACGTTCTCCAACGACAAAGAAAGTGCAGCGGCTGTTATATTGTTTCATAACATCCATGATGCGATTTCCGATTGGTGCATAAGGACCGTCATCAAATGTAAAAGCGATCATAGGTTTTGATGGGTCGATACCACGAGGATTCTCAGGGTCTGTCTCAGGTATCTGGTCTGTCTCAGACTCCGTCTGGACGGATTCTTCTTGTGTCTGTGTGTCATTCACTGTTTCAGAGGCTGTCTCAGGCAAAACAGTTTCTGGCTGTGCAGATTCCGTTTGTGAAGAGGTATCAGAGGAAGTTTGGTTCATATCAGAAGAGGGTTCTGTTACAGAAGACGGACCTGAAGTATTTTCCTGATTAGTACTGAATTCTTGGAGTATTGTCTGGTAGTCAACGGGATTTCCGTTTGCATCTACGATCTGTGCGCTGGATGGACCTCCATCAGAGACCCACTTATATCCGGGAGGGAGTTCCTGTGCCTGTGCGACCTGTGCACCTAAAAGAGTAAACAGGGCAAAGGCGGTAACAAATGCTTTTTTTGTTTTTTTCATGGCTGAAATCCTTTCATAATTAACATTGTTTGTCTAGGTAGAATATAGATTCATTATCGCTACATATAAGACGTTATAAAGATATATTTAGTTGCAGTATATCAAAGGATATGGGAAAATACAAATAGATTCACTAAGGTAAGGGATTTTGCGTAGAAAATGGGATATACTTGAAATCGAAAATGGGCTGAATTATAATGGCAAAAGAATGAAAAAGAGGAAAAATCCGTAAAACAGGAGGAACAACATGATAGCAGAAGATATTTTACAGGATATTAGAGGGGCAGAACGTATTTTGATCGGCATTGGAGAAGAGTGGGAGAAAAAGGGGAATCCTGACATTGATAAGGCATATGAAGCCTTGCATGCTTTGCTAAAAGATAAAGATTATTTTATTGTTACGACTGTGACAGATGCAGAGATTTTTCAGTCTGCTCTTGATCCTGAGAGGATTACAGCTCCCTGTGGCAATGATACCTGGATACAGTGTGAAAAGGCATGTACAAAGGATATTTGGGAAGAGGGAGAGGTAGCAGATGGCATATGTCCTCATTGTGGTGCAAAACTTGTGCCAAATACAATCCGTCAGGAGCATTATATTGAGGAAGGATACTTGCCGGGATGGCAGAAATATACTGCATGGCTGCAAAGAACACTGAACCGTGAGCTGGTGATCTTGGAACTGGGAGAGGGATTTTTGACACCAACTGTGATGAGATGGCCATTTGAAAAGATTGCATTTTTAAACAAGAAGGCAAAGTTTTACAGAATTCAGGAAAAATTTCCTCAGATCAGTCAGGAATTGGGAGAAAATGCCAAAGCGGTGGCAGAGAATTCGGTAAAAGTACTGTTTGATATTTCCACGCTGGCATGATAAAATGTGCTGTATAACGTCCAAAATTTTCTTATTTAGACAGAAAATGTAGAAAAGAATGCTAAAATACAGATTCTTTTGGGAAGAGAGGAACGAGCCATGACAGCGATTATTGATTATGATGCAGGAAACCTGAAAAGTGTGGAGAAGGCTCTTGTAGCTTTAGGAGATCACCCTGTAATAACAAGAGACAAAGATGTGCTTTTACAGGCAGATAGAGTGATCCTTCCCGGAGTGGGAGCTTTTGCAGATGCAATGGAAAAATTGAGACAGTACCAGCTTTGTGATGTGATCCATGAGATTGTGGAACAAGGAACTCCTTTCCTTGGAATTTGTCTTGGACTGCAATTGCTTTTTGAAAAAAGTGAAGAGGGCGAAGGGGTAGAGGGACTCTCACTTCTTCCGGGGGAGATTATAAGGATACCAGATAAACTTGGAATCAAGGTCCCGCATATGGGGTGGAACAGTCTGTCAATCTCTTCTCAGAGTCGTTTGTTTCAAGGGATTGAGGAAGGTTCGTATGTCTATTTCGTGCATTCTTATTATTGCAGGGCAGCCAGAGAAGACGATGTGGCAGCATGTACAGAGTATGGAGTACATATCCATGCAGCAGTAGAGAGAAAGAATTTGTTTGCCTGTCAGTTCCATCCAGAGAAGAGCGGAGATGTCGGATTGAAAATATTGTCTAATTTCCTTAAAATGGACAGGAAGGAGGAATGAGTATGCTGACAAAGAGAATTATCCCCTGTCTGGATGTAAAAAATGGAAGAGTGGTAAAAGGTGTACAATTTGTCAAATTACAGGATGCCGGTGACCCCGTGGAGACTGCAAAAGCATATGATGCAGCAGGAGCGGATGAGTTGGTGTTTTTGGATATCACCGCATCCAGTGATGGAAGAAATACTGTGGTAGATATGGTACGCCGTGTAGCAGAACAGGTCTTTATTCCATTTACTGTAGGAGGCGGCATCCGTACACTGGAAGATTTTAAGATTCTTCTTCGGGAAGGAGCGGATAAGATTTCTGTGAATTCTGCGGCAATTGATAGACCAATGCTGATCGCTGAGGCAGCAGCAAAGTTTGGTCGTCAATGTGTTGTTGTGGCGATTGATGCCAAAAGAAGATCAGATGGAAGTGGCTGGAATATTTATAAGCATGGAGGACGTTTGGATACGGGAATCGATGCTTTATGGTGGGCAAAGGAAGCTGAGAGACTTGGAGCAGGGGAGATTCTTTTGACCAGCATGGATTGTGATGGGACAAAAGCCGGATATGACAATGAGTTGACAAGAGCTATTGCAGATGCTGTTACTATCCCAGTTATTGCATCAGGGGGAGCTGGGAAACTGGAACACTTTTATGAGACTCTGACGCAAGGGGGAGCAGATGCAGCGCTTGCGGCTTCTTTGTTCCATTATAAAGAGCTGGAAATTCGAGAAGTGAAACAATATCTAAAAGAAAAAGGAGTTCCGGTGAGATTATAAATTTTTCTAAAAAAAGAGAAAAACATGGATGATTATCCAATGTGTCGTAAATCCCCTTGCTTTAGCTGTGGGGAGTGTCAAATAGGATATAAATATGGTTGAACATGTTAAATATACTTATGGAGGTAAGAAAATATGGGAGCAATTGATAATGATTGGCTGGAACCACTGAAACCTGAGTTTTCCAAGCCATACTATAAAACCTTATATGAAACCATTAAAAGTGAGTATGAAACTAAACAGATCTTTCCGAATTCGGAAGATATTTTCAATGCATTTCAGCTGACACCTCTTGCTAATGTGAAAGTAGTTATTTTGGGACAGGATCCCTATCATAATGTAGGTCAGGCACATGGACTTTGTTTTTCTGTGAAGCCGGATGTAGAGATTCCACCCTCTCTAGTCAATATTTATCAGGAATTGCATGATGATCTGGGGTGTTATATTCCTAACAATGGTTATCTGGTCAAATGGGCAAAACAAGGCGTTCTAATGCTCAATACAGTACTTACTGTGAGAGCGCATATGGCAAATTCCCATCGTGGACTGGGATGGGAACAGTTTACAGATGCTGCGATTCGGGTTCTGAACGAGCAGGATAGACCCATTGTTTTTATCTTGTGGGGAAAGCCGGCACAGAGCAAAAAGGCAATGTTAAGTAATACAAAGCATCTTATTTTGGAAGCACCACATCCAAGTCCTTTGTCTGCATACAGAGGATTTTTCGGAAGTAAACCATTCAGCAAAACAAATGCATTTTTGGAAGCAAATGGAATTAAGCCGATTGACTGGCAGATTGAAAATGTACAGAGATAGGGGAAAAAGAAAAAATGGATTTTATTGAGACTCTGAAGATCATTGTTTTGGGTTTGGTTGAGGGGTTCACAGAATGGCTGCCGATCAGCAGTACCGGTCATTTGATCTTGGTAGAAGAACTGATCCCTTTAAATCAGCCTCAGGCATATATTGATATGTTTGAAGTGGTAGTTCAGCTGGGAGCTATTTTAGCTGTTGTAGTTTTGTATTTCCATAGGCTGAACCCATTTGATTCCCGAAAAACGCCTAGACAGAGGAGAGGAACGCTCCACTTATGGATCAAAATTTTGATTGCATGTCTGCCCGCAGCAGTCATAGGTTTGTTAGCAGACGATTTTTTACATGAACATTTATATAATCCATGGGTAGTTGCAACAGCATTGATCATATATGGAGTATTGTTTATTGTGTTGGAGAGACGTAATGCCCATACAAAGTTTATTATTACAAGAACAGGACAGATCACCTATCAGACCGCTCTTTTGATCGGCTGTATTCAGCTTTTAGCTTTGATCCCAGGAACATCGAGATCAGGATCTACCATTTTAGGTGCTATGTTAATTGGATGTTCCAGAGGAGTGGCAGCTGAGTTCTCTTTTTTCCTTGGGATTCCTGTTATGTTTGGGGCAAGTTTTCTCGAAATTATAAAGTATATTGCAAGTGATGCTGTTTTTACTGCACCTCAGATTTTCTATATGATTCTTGGAATGATAGTAGCATTCTCTGTTTCTGTCTGCTCTATTAAGTTTTTGATGACTTATATCAAACAAAATGATTTTAAAGTATTTGGATATTATAGGATTATTCTTGGTGTGATCGTACTCATATACTTTGGAGTGCGTACAGCATTAAAAATATAAATATACTGTGTATTATAATAAAATACAAAACATGTTTGCTTTGAAAAGATAGTAAGATGGGATACAGAATTTAGGAAGACCCCAAAAGAAGATAAAAAGAATATAAAGATCAAAAAGAGGAAGAAAAGATGCAATCTTTAGGCAGATGCATCTTTTCTTTTTTGTGTTAATCAGACTTTATTTAGAAAGATTTTTCTGGGCAGTTGCAAGCATCAATTTGATTCGATTCAGCTGATTGACCTCGCTGGCACCAGGGTCATAGTCCACAGCAATGATATTGGCGTCTGGATGTGTCTTCCTTAATTCTTTGATAACACCCTTTCCTACAATGTGATTAGGTAGACATCCAAAAGGCTGTGTGCAAACAATATTTGGAGTGCCAGTTTCAATGAGTTCCAGCATTTCTCCTGTCAAAAACCATCCTTCACCTGTCTGATTGCCAATAGAGACAAAATCAGATGCCATGGAGGCGAGATGGCTGATTGGGGACGGAGGAATAAAATGACGGCTTCGAATCAGCTCTTTTCTGGCTGTTTTTCTCATAAATTCTAAGAGAGAAATACCAATATTGCAAAGGCGTGCTGTAGAAGGACTTCCACCTAGATTTTCTGCTTTGAAATTGCTATTATAAAAACAATACATTAAAAAGTCCAGTAAATCAGGCATGACTGCCTCTGCACCTTCTGACTCCAGTAATTCCACAATGTGATTATTAGCAAGAGGAGAAAATTTTACAAGAATCTCCCCAACGATGCCAACACGCGGTTTTTTGATATCAATGCGTTCTAACTGGTCAAAATCGCGGATAATGCCCCTGATATCTTTCTGAAATTCCATCATATTGGCATTGCGTTTGGACAGTGCTTTGATACAGCGTTTTTCCCAGATTTTATGAAGGTTGTTCGCAGATCCGGCGACTTTTTCATAAGGTCTTGTCGCATAGAGGACACGCATAAAAACATCTCCATACACAATTGCCTGCATTGCTTTGATCAAAAGAGGAACTGTGATGTGGAAACCTTCATTTGTTTCCATGTTATTGGCATTGACAGAAATCACGGGGATTTGTTTCATACCAGCTTTTTCAAGAGCACGGCGGATAAAACCAATATAATTGGAAGCACGGCAGCCACCGCCGGTTTGTGTCATAAAGACTGCGGTGTGATCCAAATCGTATTTACCAGATAACAGAGCTTCCATAATCTGCCCTACAACGATGAGTGAAGGATAGCAGGCATCGTTATTGACAAACTTCAGACCTGTATCAATGGCAGAATGGCTGGCATTTTGCAGTACTTCGATCTGATATCCAAAAGAACGGATTGCAGGTTCTAAAAGATTAAAGTGGATAGGAGACATCTGTGGACAGAGGATGGTATAAGTTTTTTTCATCTCTTTGGTGAATTCTACTCTTTGGTAAGAGCTGGAGATCACTTTTCTTGTATAGTGTTTCTGTTCTCGGACACGAAGTGCAGAGATCAGGGAACGGATCCGGATTCTGGCAGCTCCCAGATTATTGACTTCATCAATTTTTAAAACAGTATAAATTTTGCCAGAACTGGTCAAAATATCATTGACCTGATCTGTAGTGACTGCATCCAGCCCACAGCCGAATGAATTTAACTGGATCATGTCCAGATTGTTCTGATGTTTTACAAAACTTGCAGCAGCATATAATCTGGAGTGATAAGTCCACTGGTCAGTGACAATGGTTGGTCTGTCTACTTTTCCAAGATGTGCAATAGAATCTTCTGTCAGAACAGCAAATCCATAGGATGTGATCAGCTCAGGGATTCCATGATTGATCTCAGGGTCCACATGATAAGGACGACCGGCAAGAACAATACCATTGTGACCGGTTTCTTTCATATAACGAAGGGTTTCTTCTCCTTTTTTCTGGATATCTGTGTGACTTGCCTGCATTTCAGTCCATGCCATATGCGCAGCGTTTTTTACTTCTTCAGCGGTAATCTGGAATTCTTTGCCAAAATAGTCAATGAGACGTTTGCTGAGCAACTCTTCATTAGTAAATGCAAGAAACGGATTCAGGAAACGAACATGCTGCTCTGTCAATTCTTCCATGTTATTTTTAATGTTTTCTGCATAAGAAGTTACAATAGGGCAGTTATAGTGGTTTCCACTTTGTGGGTCTTCCTGACGTTCATAAGGAATACAAGGATAAAAAATAGTTTTGATTCCCTGTTTGATGAGCCATGATACATGACCATGAACGAGTTTTGCTGGATAGCATTCTGATTCACTTGGAATGGATTCGATGCCAAGTTCATAGAGTTTACGGCTGGAACTTGGAGAAAGAACAATGCTAAAACCAAGCTGCTTGAAGAAAACAGCCCAAAATGGGAAGTTTTCATACATGTTTAAAACACGCGGAATACCAATTGTGCCGCGGAATGCAAGATCTTGAGTCAGCGGTTCATAATCAAAGATGCGATGATATTTATAGTCAAACAGATTTGGAATCTGTTCTTTGTTTTTTTCTTTTCCAAGTCCACGTTCACATCGGTTGCCAGATACAAACTGCCTTCTGCCTCCAAAATGATTGATCGTGAGCAAACAGTGGTTGGTACAGCCTTTACAGCGTGCCATAGATGTAGTGTATTTTAAGGTTAAGATTTTTTCCATTGGCAGCATGGAAGTAACCTTTGAGGCAGAATACCGTTCTCTTGCAACCAATGCCGCACCAAAAGCACCCATAATACCAGCAATGTCAGGGCGTACAGCTTCACATCCTGCAATGCGCTCAAAACTACGCAAAACGGCATCGTTGTAAAATGTTCCTCCCTGAACAACGACATGTTTTCCAAGATCTTTTGGTCCTGTGATCTTAATTACCTTATATAATGCATTTTTGATAACAGAGTAGGCAAGACCGGCAGAGATATCTGCCACTGTAGCGCCTTCTTTTTGGGCTTGTTTCACATTGGAGTTCATGAATACGGTACAACGGCTTCCAAGATCAATAGGGTTTTGTGCAAACAGAGCTTCTTTTGCAAAATCCTGAACACTAAAATTGAGCGATTTGGCAAATGTTTCAATAAAAGAGCCGCAGCCAGACGAACATGCTTCATTTAACTGGACACTGTCAACAACTTTATTTTTAATACGGATGCATTTCATATCCTGTCCGCCGATATCCAGGATACAGTCCACATTGGGATTGAAAAAGGCAGCTGCATAATAATGAGATACGGTTTCTACCTCTCCCTCATCTAACATCAGGGCAGATTTGAGGAGTGCCTCACCATAACCGGTAGAACAGGAGTAAACAATGTGGGCATCTTTAGGTAAAAGACCATGGATCTCTGTCATGGCACGGATCGCTGTACCAAGAGGATTACCATCATTGTTGGAGTAAAAGGAATACAGAAGAGAGCCATCCTCACCTACCAGTGCTACTTTTGTCGTTGTAGAACCAGCGTCAATTCCAAGATAACAATTACCAGAATAGGAGGAGAGATCTCCTTTTTTTACGCAATGCTTGTGATGGCGTTCTAGAAAAGCTACATAGTCTTCCTGATCTCGAAAGAGAGGTTCAATACGCTGAACTTCTGATTGCATATGAATACCATGTTTCAGTTGATCGATCAGAGACTGTAAGGCAACTGGATCATTGCCTGCTGCGGAATTTAAGGCAGCACCGATTGCGGCAAACAGATGAGAGTGTTCAGGAGCGATCACTTCATCTGGAGAAAGGTTCAAAGTCCGTATAAATGCTTGTTTTAATTCTGAGAGGAAGTGCAGTGGACCTCCTAAAAATGCAACATGACCTCTGATTGGTTTCCCACATGCAAGACCACTGATAGTCTGATTGACAACAGCTTGAAAAATCGATGCAGAGAGATCTTCTTTAGTTGCACCTTCGTTGATCAGAGGCTGGATATCCGTTTTTGCAAAAACACCACATCGGGCTGCGATCGGATAGATAGCTTTATAATTTTTGGCATACTCATTCAGTCCCATAGCATCTGTCTGTAAAAGACCAGCCATCTGATCAATAAAAGATCCGGTTCCTCCAGCACAGATTCCATTCATACGCTGATCAATACCACCTGTTAAATAGATGATCTTGGCATCCTCTCCGCCAAGTTCAATTGCTACATCCGTCTGAGGGGCATAGTCCTCAATGGTAGAAGCAACCGCCACAACTTCCTGAATAAAAGGAACATGCAGGTGTTTGGACAAGGCCAGACCACCGGATCCTGTAATAGATGAAAAAACGGTGATATCACCTAACTGTTCATATGCTTTCGATAACAGGGAAGCTAGGGTATCCTGAATATTGGCATAATGACGTTCATAGTCAGAAAATAAGATGGCATTGCTGTCATCCAGAATGGATATCTTCACTGTAGTAGAACCAATGTCAATTCCTAATTTATAGTTTTTCATATCCTTACTTCCTTTGTATAAATTCTTTTTACAAAAAACAACGTACTTATTATACTACTGATAAGAAAAGAGTACAATGAACAGATTCACACAAAATGATGAGAAATATGAAAAAAATCAAGGTTTTTTTTAACATAATCTTTAGTATAAAAACCAAGAAAAAAGTAGAGAACTGTTGGAAAAATGAAAAATAGAGCCTATAATATAGGGAGAAGAATGAAAAAAAATGGAAATGATTTGACAAACCCCTTGCTCACTTTTATAATGTAAAATCGAGGATACTTACAAAAACCTGCAAAAAATATGAAAAAAGGATGATATTATGAATTTTCTAAACAAATTGGAACGGAAATTTGGACGATTTGCCATTCCGAATTTAATGTACTATATTGTGGTGATGTATATAGCCGGTTTTGTGATTCGTCTGTTGAACCCGAGCTTTTATATGAAATATTTATGTCTTGCGCCTGGCATGGTGATTGAAAAGTTACAGATTTGGCGTATTTTTACATTTCTGTTATGGCCTCCTGTAGATAGTGGGGGAACATTTTCGCTTATCATTTTTAACTTTTTTATGATATATCTGTATTATTCTTTAGGAAATACCTTGGAGAGAGTGTGGGGAACATTCCGTTTTAATCTGTATTTTCTGATCGGGATATTGGGAACGATCTTGGCTTCCTTCCTTTTATATTTTTTGACAGGCAATAATTATATCTTAAGTACACAATATTTAAATGCCTCTTTATTTTTGGCGTTTGCAGTAATGTTTCCGGAAATGCAGTTTTATTTGTATGGAATTCTTCCGATCAAAGCCAAATGGCTTGGGATTTTTGATGGTGTAGTTTTTCTTTTGAGTCTGATCGTAGGAAATTGGGCAACCAGAGTGGAGATCTTAGTATCTCTGGCAAACTTCCTGCTGTTTTTTGCATGGAGCAGAAATTATAAGCACATCAGTCCAAAGACAGTAAAAACCCGTCAAGTATATCAGGCGAAAATGAAAGCAGCTTCCTCTGCTGGACCACACCATAAATGTGCGGTTTGTGGAAGAACAGAAAAAGATGGGGAAGATCTTGAATTTCGATATTGCTCAAAATGTGAGGGCAGTTTCGAATACTGTCAGGATCATTTATATACACACAAGCATGTAACAAAGGCAGCATTGCTAGGGGAAGAACAACAGGAAAATTCTCAAGAAATCAAAGAAGAGTAGTTTTAAAGGGCTGGCAGGCAAAATTGGTAAAATGTTGGGATCAAACAATGAATAAATGAAGATGGAGGAGAACATGAAGAAAACAAAAGTAATTTGTACGATGGGGCCAAACACAGATAACAGAGAGATTATGAAAGCTCTTGCCGAGAATGGAATGGATATTGCAAGATTCAATTTTTCTCATGGAGACTATGAAGAACAGAAAGCAAGACTGGATATTTTAAAGAGCGTGCGTGAGGAGTTAGATCTGCCGATTGCTGCACTTTTGGACACAAAAGGACCAGAAATCCGTACTGGAAGACTGAAAGATGGAAAGAAAGTAACTCTGGAATCAGGCAATACCTATACCTTGACAACAAGAGAAATTGTTGGTGATGAAAAAATTGGTCATATTAACTATGATGGATTAAATGAAGATGTTGTTCCGGGTAACAAGATCCTGATCGATGATGGTCTGATCGAACTTCAGGTAGAAAAAGTGGAAGATACTGAGATTGTCTGCCAGATTATCAATGGTGGAGAATTAGGAGAGAGAAAGGGAGTTAATGTACCAAATGTAAGTGTAA
>CAJMNU010000008.1 GCA_905214855.1 uncultured bacterium
CGCCGCAGAATACGCAAACTTTTTTTCTTCTATGCATGCCGCCTCTTCTTACTCTGGAAGAATCGGACTTGTCACCTTTATTGAATGCCATTTTAAATTACCTCCTGTTAGTTTCGTTGTCTGTAACCGTCCAACGCTTGTCCGGCCACGTGCAAACTCAGTCTACTCACAGCGAATTAGGAGTAACGCACTGTATTGTCTCAGACTGGTATTTAGTTGAATGGAAGTCCTTCGTCCTCGACTCCATCCGGAATATTCATAAATCCATCGCCAATCGCGCTCTGCGGTGTCGGTCTGGATGCCGGCTGCTGATATCCATATCCATAGCCATGCCCCATCATATCTCCCGCCGGTGCTGCTGCACCTTTGCTGTCGGCAAATTCCTGGTCTTCGATAATCACATCAGTTGTGTATACCTTCTGACCATCTTTATTCGTATAGCTACCAGTCTGGATTCTGCCAGAAACAAGAACTCTCATTCCCTGACGGAAATATTTCTCTGCGAACTCTGCCGCTCTGTCAAAAGCAACACAGTTGATAAAATCTGCTGTCTGCTGCTGGTCGTTTCCGTCCTGCTGTCTGCGTCCTCTGCGGTCTACTGCAAGTGTATATCTTGCAATTGCCATGGAACGCTCTCCCTGAGAATACCGGATATCCGGATCTCTGGTCAGTCTTCCCATTAAGATAACTTTATTCATCTACGAATCACTCTTTCTCTGTTCTTTAAGCTTCCTGCTTAACAACTAAATATCTGATAACTGGTTCCATAATGCGAACGTGTGCTTCAACTTCATTCGGGCATACGCTATCAGACTCGAACTGGATAAAGTAATAAAATGCTTCTTTCATTTTCTGAATCTCGTAAGCTAATTTCTTCTTACCCCATTCATCTACATTTGTCACTGTGCCGCCAAAACGAGTAATGTAACCCTGTACTTTCTCGATTGCAGCAGCTCTTTCTTCATCCTCAAGTTTTGCGCTGAGAACTACGGCTAACTCATACTTATTCATGCTAGTACCTCCTTACGGTCTCTGGCCCTTCCTCTTGTAGAAGAGCAAGGAAATTATTTTATATCACAGGGATTCACTATAACATATTCTTCTAGGTAAATCAAGCAGTTTTTATCATTTTATGAGTTATTTTTCTTCTATTTTTCAGGTTTTCTCAAGCCCTTCGTATTTTTTTCAACCGTTTTTCTGTCAATCATGATCTGATGTCCACACCCTGTACACTTCAAACGAAAATCTGCCCCAACCCTTAGGATCTCCCATTCCACACTTCCACATGGATGAGGTTTTTTCAGTCTTACAATATCTCCGACTTCATACTTTTGTTTTTCGTCCATCTTCGCATTCCTTTCTTTTTCTCCCCTATCTTCTCCCCTTATGTTTTGCATTCTGCTTTTTATCATTTTTTAGTATTTTTATTCATAAAGCATTCCAGTCACAACTTTTCTATGTATTATTAGATGATCTCACTCTGCTGGCTCAAAATACGTTCGATCTCGGCAAGTTCAGCCTCTGTGAATTCCAGATGATCCAATGCCTGAATATTATCATCCAACTGTTTCACACTACTTGCCCCAACAAGGACAGTCGTGACTTCTTTTCTTCTTAATACCCATGCCAGCGCCATCTGTGCCAGACTCTGTCCTCTTCCTGCTGCAACATCGTTCAACTGACGGATCACATTCAGATTCTCTTCACTCAAGTATCTTCCACCAATGCTGGTATTTTCCCTTGCTGCCCTAGAACCTTCCGGCACTCCATTCAGATACTTGTTTGTCAATGCCCCCTGTGCCAATGGGCTATAGCAGATGCATCCCACACCTTCTCTGTCCAAGGTTTTAAGCAATCCTTTTTCTACCCATCTCTCAAACATATTGTAACGTGGCTGATGGATCAGACATGGGGTCTTATTCTCTTTTAAAATACGGATCGCATCTCTTGCCTCTGCATCCTGATAATTGGAAATTCCTACATATAAAGCCTTTCCCTGACGCACCATGTCACTCAGCGCCTCCATCGTCTCTTCAATAGGAGTATCCGGATCTGGTCTGTGGTGATAAAAAATATCCACATAATCCAGCCCCATTCTCTTGAGGCTCTGATCCAGACTTGCCATGAGATATTTTCTCGAACCGAAGTTTCCATATGGTCCCTTCCACATATCATATCCCGCCTTTGTTGAGATAATCAGCTCATCTCTATAAACGCCAAGATCCTCTTTTAAGACTTGTCCAAAATGCTCTTCCGCCAGTCCTCTTGCCGGATGTCCATAATTATTGGCCAGATCAAAATGTGTGATTCCCTTGTCAAATGCATGAAGCAGGATCTCCTTCTGATCTTCATATGGCTTTTCCAAGCCAAAATTCTGCCAAAGCCCCAATGCGATCCTTGGAAGCAAAACACCACTTCTTCCACAGCGCTTATACTGCATTGTGTCATATCTGTTCTCTCTTGCCTGATAGTTTCCCATCTTCTGTCTTTCCTCCAGTCTTTTTCTTGCTTTTTGTTGTTTTTGTATGATCATTTATAGTTCGTTATTGCTGTTTTATTACCTATTATATATACTATACATCTTCTAATCCAGCAAATATGCCAAAGTTTCCCCTATTGGTTTATGGATGATCAAATTCGCCTGATGATCTCTTCCTGTACCTCCCTGATTGATCAGTACCAGCTTTCTGCCATGGTAATAATCAAGAAGTCCGGCAGCCGGATATACGATCAGGGAAGTTCCTCCCACGATCATCATATCAGCCTGTTCAACCGCCTGTACAGACTGGCGGAGGATATCAGAATCCAGCCCTTCCTCATACAGAACCACATCCGGTTTGATCACTCCACCACAAGAACAAAGAGGAACTCCTTCTGTATGTAAGATGTCATCCAAACTATAAAACTTACCACATTTTTCACAATAATTGCGGTGTACAGAACCATGGAGTTCCAAGACCCTCTTACTTCCCGCTTTCTGGTGCAATCCATCAATATTCTGTGTGATCACAGCCGTCAGCTTCCCTTCCTGTTCCAGTTTCGCCAACGCCATATGTGCTTTGTTCGGCTCTGCATTTGGAAATAACATTTTATTTCGGTAAAAACGGTAAAATTCTTCTGGATTTTTTTTATAGAAAGTATGACTTAGGATCGTCTCTGGTCGATAATCATATTCTTGCATATAAATTCCATCTACACTGCGAAAATCTGGTATATGGCTTTCTGTAGATACCCCTGCTCCGCCAAAAAACACGATCTTCTTGCTTTCTTGAATCCATTGTTTCATGATTTCTATGTTATCTCTCTGTTCCTGAAATTCCATCCGTGTTTTCCCTTCCTGCATTTTCCATTTACAAATAGTATAGCAAAAGTATTGTGCATTTCTCAATACCCTGAGTAAACTCTTTCTATTTTCTTTTCTGCCTGACACAAAAGGAATGAAACAGGAACAATCCATTTAAAAAAGACTGTACAGTCAGTCTGTCTATTGGTACAAACTAGAGGTGTACAGTCTTATCCTATCTATCTTTATTTATATCTTTATTTATCTAATTTCTACCAGAATTATGTACTAATAGAAAAAATCACAGGATTTTATGTTCATAGTATAGTGAACTATCCCCACTTATAGAAGTGAGCAATTTCTTGCTCACAGCTTGTTAAATCTGAGTTCTTACAAAGATATCATAAATCGCCTTGATAGCAGCCTCAAAATCCTGATTTTTCACTCCAATGATAATATTCCACTCACTGGATCCTTGATCGATCATCTTTACATTCACTCTTGCATGGGCAAGTGCAGAGAAGATCCTTCCTGATGTCCCTCTTGTAGAGCGCATTCCTCTTCCTACTACTGCGATCAATGCCATATCTGATTCCAGTTCAATATGATCCGGATGTACGGCATGATTGATACCAGTGATGACATTCTGTTCATTCTGCTCAAATTCGTCCTGATGTACCAAGATAGTCATAGTATCTATTCCAGATGGCATATGTTCAAAGGAAATTCTATTATCCTCAAATACCTGAAGTACTTTTCTGCCAAACCCGATCTCTGCATTCATCATTGCCTTCTCAATATTGATGGCAACAAATCCCTTTTTACCCGCAATTCCGGTAATGGTATATTCTGGTTTCATGCAGGTCGTCTGTACGATCATCGTACCCGGCTCCTGTGGTGCATTGGTATTGCGGATATTGATCGGAATACCAGCAGAACGCACTGGGAAGATCGCATCCTCATGAAGAACAGTAGCTCCCATATAAGCAAGTTCTCTCAGCTCTCTATAGGTGATCGTTTTGATCGGCTTAGCATCCTCAATGATTCTTGGGTCTGTGATCATCATTCCGGAAACATCTGTCCAGTTTTCATAAACATCTGCAACAACCGCTGCCGCTACCAGAGAACCAGTAACATCGGAACCACCTCTGGAAAATGTTTTTACCTTTCCGTCTGCAGTTGCTCCATAAAATCCCGGTATTACAGCATTTTCTTTATTATAAAGACAATCCTGAAGCAGCTTTAAGGTTACCTGCATATCCAGATTCCCATCTTCACGGAAACGGATCACATCCTCTGCATCAATAAATGGATAACCCAGATATCGTGCCATGACAATACCATTCAGATATTCACCACGAGATGCTGCATAATCACGTCCTACTTTATTCTTGAAATTCTGCTCGATTTCTGCGAACTGATCATCTAAAGACAGATTTAATTTTAATCCCTCAATAATCTCCTGATATCTCTTTTTGATCTTTGCCAGACCATCTGAAAAATCCTTGCCTTTGCAAGCCAGATCATAACAGAAATAAAGCATATCTGTTACTTTTGTATCCTTCGCATTGCGTTTTCCCGGCGCAGAGGGAACTACATATCTGCGGGATTCATCAGAATGAACAATGTTTCCTACTTTCTCAAACTGCTCTGCACTCGCCAAAGAGCTGCCTCCAAATTTCACAACCTTAATCACTTGCTTTTCCTCCATTGCCTGATTTTACGTTTTTACTTTGGTATTTCTGTTTTTGCATATATCATTTTAAAATTTTTCATTATAAGTTCTATATTATACTCATATTTCAGGTAAGAGCAAGTTTTTTCGGCATTCTTTTTCAAGTTTTATATCTTATTTTTCATGCTTTTTCATTCTTATTGAAAGTTTTCAGGTGCTTTTTCAATCACCTTTTTCAGATTCTCTGCATTGACCTTATTGATTGCCATAGATTCTGGAAGATTTACAAAATAATACTCCCCGTTTTCATCTATATTTCCAACTTTCAATGTCATACTTTCTTCTTTTGTACTTCCATCCTCAGAAACCGTCTCATAGGTATAGGTGATCTGGATTGGCTGTCCTAATCCATACTCTTCAAGCATCTCATCTGTTGCCTTATAATTTTCACAAGAAGAGACATAGAGAGAGGAAATCGCATCTGTTACCACATCTCCAGTTCCACTTGCCTCTAATTTTCTTCTCTCCTCACTCCTATCCTGATCTTGGATATACCATTCTACAACAAGTTCTGTATCTTCTGGGCTTTCTGGCTCACTTTCTGTCACATCTTCCTCACTGGAACTTTCCGTCATATCTGCCTCACCAGAGTTTTCCGTCATATCTGTCCCGCCAGAGCTTTCTGCCTCTTTGGCGATCTCTTTTTCCTCCTTTTGCAGGAAATATCCGTTTCCATCTGCCTTTTCTACAGTCACAGACAAGATTTGGTCGGCTGATACACTCTGAATACTCTCCAACTGGATCAGATCATACAGATCATACTGCAATTCAGATGGAAGACTGGAACTAATGGTATATACTGTCTCTTCTCCTTCCACACAGGCATAATAATTGGTATCCGTCTGGTCTCCAATCTGTACCTTTTTTACCGTCCCGTCTGTTCCAGTCATCTGAACCCAGTATTGGGGTTCATCCAAGCCGTATACATCTGTCGCCTCTGCATCTTTCAAAATACGCACTGGTTCCAGATCAGAGGCATCTGTCTCAATCCGTGAAAATATATTCTGGTTTAACGGAAATTCTGGATCGGTTTTGTATTCCCATTCCTCTCCCACTCGTACAAATCCCAGCACATCTTTTCCATTATAGAAAGAAAGTTCTGATACATCGTCCATTTTTACAACATATTCTTTCTGCTCTTCTTCTTTTTTCTCTGCAGAGGCATTCATCTGGGAGATGCCAACATAAGCAGCTCCCAAAATAACCAGAACACCTGCTGCAAGGAAAAGTGGATTTTTCATTTTCTTCAAAGAATCCGCCTCCTTATACAATGTCTTATATCATTTTTATGGTGCTTTGATGATGGTTTGATGGCATTTTTATAACGTTTTTATAGCATTTTTATAGCAATTCTACGCTATCATTTGCTTTACACTGTCATCCCACCAAATTACCTACAATCTCCTTCTCTTCATCCAGACTGCCAAACCTGTAAAAACAAGAATAATCGGAATCACAGCAATAAACAAAATTCCCCATGTTCCACCATTTAAAACAGTGTTATACGTCTCAGCCAGACTTTTTGCCGGAACAGATATATTCTGTACATCATCAAATCCCGCCGTAACCGCATTCATAAAAATATCCAGATTAGAAACATTGGAAAATGTCTGTGTCACAATATCAGAAATCAGAGATGAGGCTGTAACCACTGTAAGTCTTCCAGTCACCTCATCTACATTTTTAGTTGCTACTGCACCAATCAAATAGCTTCCCTCTTCCTGCGTATTCTCATCTTTTACTAAAACCCCCTGATCTGTAGTCGTCAGGAAAGGGGTCACCGTCACTCCATCTTCCAGTGTCTCTGTCTGTGTCATTCCCATTGCATCTACCAGTAAAGCTGGTGTAGAAGAAGAAATCCCACTCAGAATGCTGCTTCCTGTCTCAAAGGTTGGAAAAACGTAATAAGGATTGTTCCTGTAGTAAGACTTCATATCTGCAAGATATCCTTCTTGGATGGTAAGACCAAATTCCTCTGTCAAAGCATTCAGATTTGGTCTTTCTTTCTCAGAAGGTCCAGCAAGAATCATTACCTGTCCTCCGGCATGTAAATACTCAGATAACATCTCACGTTCATCTTCCGCCAGATCAAGCTGGGGAGCATACATTAAAATCATATCTGCATCTTCCGGCACTCCATTACCTGTCAAAAGATTACAAGTATCTATCTCCATGCTGGATTTTGCCAAAAGGTCTTTGACTGTATCCGTGAGATCTGCCTCCTGATGTCCTTCCAATGTATAGATCTTTTTATTGGATTCGTTCGTTACCATAGCAATGGCACTGCTGATCTGTCCCTCACCATCAAACTCAGATTCCTGATATTGTCCATAATACATTGCCATCTGGTCATATAAAACGATATCGTAAAAATGTATGGTCTCTTTCTTTCCTGTAGCCTCACAGGAGACAAGGATCGTCTGGTCTTCGGCTTCATAATCTGTCAGCACAGACGGATGCAGGACTGGATCCAGATTTTCTACTTTGATATGTGATGAGGCTGCTCCATAGCGTTCTGCTATATTCTGGATTCTTTCATCCAGCATGGTCGGATCTCCCACCACATATAAGGTAACATCCTGTTGTAGATTGTCTAAAAGCTCTATTGTGGTATCACTTAGTTCATACAGATTTTTTCCACTGACATCAATCTGTTTCATATGTTCTGGCATCAATCCTGCGATCATATTGACTGCTACAACAATCGCAATCACAATTGCAATAAAAGCAGCGCTGTATCCGCCTTTTTTCAATTTTTGATTCATTCTGTTTCCCCTCCTAGCTCCATCTTCTCTTTTCTATAGACTGTACAGTCAAAAATAAAAACAGGAAAATCGCACTCAGATACAAAATCAATCCGCTGACATCAAACATATGACTCTGTGCAAACTGATCAAACAATCCAACCACATCAAACTTTTCTAAAATGGTCACTAATGCTCTGTCAAACAGCTCCTCTTTCCAGAAATACAGACCTCCCAACACTGCTGTCCCTATAATTCCAACTCCTGCCGAAACTTTATAACTCTCTGTCATTCTATATAACACAAAACATATAAAAAGAAGGATCACGAAAAATCCAATCAGAGAACCTTGTGCTGTTGTGGGGAAAAAGGACAATAAACCACCCCAAAGCATCAAACACAACAAAAAAAAGAACGTACCAACCGCAGCTATGATCTGACTCTCAGTCAAAGAAGAAAGAAACATGCCAATTGCGATAAACAGGCATCCCAGCAAAAAGAATGCAAGGATCGCACTATAATCTGCTGCCAAATATGCTGTTCCATTTGCTTTAATGATCAAAGGACAGACACAGTATACTAACACAGGAACTAAAAAAACAGCTGCCATTGCCAGATATTTGCCTATTACGATCTCTATCACTGTGACAGGAGCTGTCAAAAGAAGCTGATCTGTCTTTGTTCTTCTCTCATCGGCAAAACAACGCATCGTCAGCACAGGAATCCCTATTGCCATGATCAAAAGCATACCGGACAGTGCATAGGAAAAATATGGGTATCCTGCATTTAGATTGTATGCAAGAAAATAGATCCCCATAAACAGGATCATAAAAGCAATAAAAATATATCCTGTCATACTCTCAAAATAGGATTTTAATTCACGTTTAAATATTGCTGTCATTGTCTTCCTCCCCATTCTTTGTATTGCTTTGCTCTGCCTGATGTATCTCTTCTTCCTGATTGTTTTCTTCTTTCTCTTGCCAACCTTTCTCTTTCATTTCTGTTATTTCTGTCTCTTTCAGCTCTGCCTTTTCTTCCTGATCTATCTCTGATACCACCGGATCTTTGGCTTCGCTCTCAGTAAGCTCAAGGAATACTTCTTCCAGTGACTTCTTCTGCTCTGTCATGGAGACGATCGGACATCTTGCCTCAGCAAAACCATAGAATACGCACTCTCTGATATCTTTTCCATACTCCTCCTCTTTCATGATCTCCAAAGAAAGCTTCCATTCGCCTTCCACTGTTCCCTCTGTCATCTGGACACAATTCAAATATTTCGCACATTCCAAAGCCTCTAATGTCTGACGTATTCTTTCTTCTTCCCCTTTTACTGTCAGTTCCAGCCCATGTCCTCCGGTAAGCTGCCTTTCCAGATTATCAGGTGTATCACTTGCAACTAATTTTCCATGTGCAAGAATTAACACTCTATCACAAACTGCACGCACTTCTGAAAGAATATGGGAACTCAGGATAACTGTATGCTGTTTTCCCAGTTCTTTGATCAGATCACGGATCTCTATGATCTGCTTAGGATCAAGTCCGACTGTCGGTTCATCCAGAATGATAACCGGAGGCGTTCCAAGGATCGCCTGTGCCAGACCTACCCTCTGTTTATATCCTTTTGAGAGATTTCGGATCAGGCGGTTTTGCACATCTCCCAGCTTTGTAACCTCTATCGCCCGTTCTATCTCATCTTTTCTCTTCTTTTTCTGGATTTTTTTGAGCTGAGCCGCAAAATCCAGATACTCTATAACTGTCATTTCTGTATATAGAGGGGGAATCTCTGGCAAATACCCAATATTTTTCTTCGCCTCCTCAGGCTCATCTAAAATATTGTGTCCATTAATAATAATTTCACCGCTTGTCGCTCCCAGATAGCCTGTCATCATATTCATCGTAGTAGATTTTCCAGCTCCATTTGGTCCTAAAAATCCATAAATATAGCCATCTTCCACAGTAAAATCCAAATGATCTACCGCAACATGACCTCCATAGTCCTTTACAAGATTTTTGACTTCGATCAATTCTGTTACCTCCCATGTATGCCTTCTATAATAGATATCTTCTCACAAGATATCGCTTTTAAAATACTACGTCCAATTTGTGAAAAAAATGTGGTAAGTTTTTGATAAAAATGTGAGCAATTTATGTCCTGACGAAAAAAACACCCCAATATATGTCCGTATCAGAACATATATCAGGGTATAGAAACACGCATATATAACAACTTGCTAACTCTTATAGATACTTCTTATAATGGAATGGATATCCTGTTTTCAATCCAAAACTTCCTGTTTCTTTTTTAAACTTCCAAATAAACACACAATACCTGCTGCCAGAATAAATAACGAAATAAACTGGGATGTAGATAAAACTCCCACACTTCCACGGATCAGATCTCCTCTGAAAAACTCCAGTATAAATCGTCCTATACTGTAAAAAATCAGATACAGAGAAGCTACTACTCCATCTTTCTTCACTTTCCTTGCAATCCAGATCAAGACAAAGAAATGTGCAAAATCCAAAACACTGGAAATGATCTGTGTCGGCAAAAGCGGAACATTGTTTGGAGCAAAATCAGAATCTTTAAATACAATGCAGAATGCACCATCTGTCTGTAAGCCATAACAGCAACCGGCAAGCAGACAGCCAATGCGCCCAAATCCCTGTGCCAGAGCTACAGATGGCAGCACCAGATCTGCGTATTTCACAAAACTGATCTTCTTTCTCTTTGCATACAGATATCCACCAAGGATACCCCCTATTATTCCTCCGTACACTACAAATCCATCTGTAAATTTCCATAAAATAGACGGATCTGCCATAATCTCTTTCCATGATGTGATATAAAACAGCAGTTTTGCTCCCAAAAGTCCGAACAAGACAGCCCATATCGCCAGCCCATCTAAGACATCCTCGTCCAATCCTTTTCTTTTGGCACGATACACCGCACTTCCATAGGCAGCGATAATTCCAATGCCGATCATCAGACCATATCCATGGATTGTAAAATTACCAATTGTAAACAGATCATTCTTCACAGTAATCTGCTCCTTTCCTGTTTTCCCATATTATCCCAACATTATGTACAACACATACTGTTAAAATTTCAGGTCAACATCTTCTCATTGCATTATACTATTACATGCCACGGCATTGATGTCAAGTCTTTCTTTCATGATATCAGACTGATCCCATAACCAGCTATGAAAACCCTAACTGATAACAGAAAAAGCTGTGCATACATGATTATGCAACAGCTTTTCCACAACTACATTGATAGGATATATCTGTATTAATGATTTATATTACGTATTTATATTACTGATTTCTATTATCTATTGCTATTACTGATTTGATAATCTGCCTTCACTCTTAATGAGTTCTGCCAGAAGTCCTGCGTACTTTTGTGCTCCCTCTAAAACGAGATGGACATTGTCCTCTTTATACCAAAGTTTTGTCACAGCCTCCCCGACAGCTTTACACGCTTCCTGTGTTTTTGCTCCAAGGTTCAGATAACAAAGATTTTCACGCTCTGCAAGTTTTTCCATCTCTCTTGCATACAGGGGCAGCAGTCTTGCAATCTCTCCCACATCTCCAACTGTATTTTCCTGACATGGGCGCAGTGCAATAGAAGAGATCAACACTGGCGTAGCATTTACTTTTCTTGCTGCATCTACATAGTATATCAGAGATTCTGCAAAATTTTCCACAGATACAAACCTCTCTGGTTTAGAGGCAGATGCATCATTATGTCCAAACTGGATCAAAAGATAATCTCCCTCTTGTATCTGTGCCTCTATGTCACTTAAACGCCCCTCTTCACGGAATGTCCTTGAAGAACGCCCTGCCATCGCACAGTTATCTACGATCAGATTCTCAGACTCATAGCGTTTTTCCTGCTCAAACGGACAATTTTCCCTGTGGGACTCTTCTATCACTCCCTGACCTTCGCACAGGAAGGGGAGCAGACACTCCCCCCATCCAGTCTGTGGTCTGGCGCTCTCACTGTAGGACTGCGCTGTAGAATCTCCTGCAATATAAATCACTGGTTTCTTCTTGGTTTTCATTATTTTTCCCTTTTCTTTTCACGCCTTACGAAAAAATTCCTTTGGCATTTCCTCTACCAGTTTATCCACTTCTTCCAGTGTCTTAGGAAGAGAATTGCGGATAAATTCCAAAACTACGATCACATTCAGGCACCACTGTGCTGTAAAGTTTGTAGAAATCCATGGGATCTCTACCAGATTTTCCTGATTTCCTGCATCCTTTACGATCGTTGTCTGGAGTCCTTCGTGATTTCCCTCGCTGGTCAGAGAATGAAGGAGATGTCTCCATGTACGCTCTGCTAAAACGTCATCTTTCAGATAGGCTGCACCATATGCACCCATAGCTGCTGCCATAAATGGAAGGCTGAACTCTCTCTCTCCGATCAGTCCATTAGACTCTTCCAATTGCTGTTCCCTTGGCAGATAATAGAAACGTCCGTATTCTGCCATCATCTTCTTCCACTCTTCATCGTCCAGAAGATCTGCCATCTCCATCCATACTTCCGGCGCTCCCATACAGATCTGAAGATGTGTACCGCCTGCTGCACGCTCTCCAATATAACGAAGATGTACTGTTTTCGGGTCAAACTCAAAATCAGGACCGGACACCAGCTTTAACGGTGCATTTTTGATATCTGTCATACCAACCAACAGTTTCTCTTTGTACTTCTCATCATTGAAACGCTCCCACTGTGTCATCCAGTTTGCACACAGGGAAGACCAGTCCGGACCACTTCTTGCATGACTTGGGTACACCATTTCTTCCTTTGTATAGAAGTCTCCCAATGGATCTTTATTCAGGAAAGTCATCTCATTGTCTTTTAACTCATCAAAGATATCTTCCAGTCTCTTATCGCCTGTCATATAATAGTAGAAACGATGATGTGCTGCCATAGCGATACGTGCCTCTTTACATGGGCATCCCCAGTGTCTTACATTATGACGTGAGCCAAGACCTTTGTATTTTCCCATATGGTATACATCTACCTCAGAAGCATGTCTGGATAACTTCTCTGCCAGAATAAAGACATCTTCTCTTCCAGTTCTCATAAACATGTACCAGAGCCACAAAGTCGGCACTAATTCTGTGTTATCCCATGCATAACCACCCATATCATAACGCCACTGATGACGTTCCTTGTCATAGGTATGCATAAAATCACCATAGTTAAACATACCATACCATTTTCTCTGCTCTACTTCATTTTTGTAGAACTCAATAGCACGATCCAGCTGTTCTTCCAGCCATCTTTCTGTCTCATTATCTTTAGAAGGAAGAGACCAATAACCAAATGCTCTATGATCATGGTAGAATTCTGGTGTTCCAACATACTGAACTGGATATTTTACACTCTGTGCCAAGAATGTGATCTCCTCATCGGATGGAATCACATCCTCTGAGAATGAAACAGAACACTCACTGGTACATGCGATTCCGTACGGTGTTGCCCCTTTATAATCATAGCCCTCATAGTATACCTGATTGTAACCACGGTTTGCATAGTGGCGGAAATCCATTGCCTCTGCGGATGGAGACCAGAACCATACATCTGCCTCTGCCATATCTTCTGTCAGATCTTTAAAGGTATATCCTGACGGATATTTCTCCCAGAAATCACGGATGGAGAACATTACAGAACCATTTTCAGAACCAAATGCCGCACCACCATCTGTTCTGTTTCCCTGTAAAGAATCCAGATAACAGCAATTTGCATCTTTGATCTTCTTTTTGATCGCAAAATGGTCTGCGCTGTCCTGACAGATATCATACTCGCTCCAGAACGGCATATCCTCCAGCACTTTATTGACAGTTGCTTCATTCTCCCCTGTCAGTTCCAATTTTTCTCCACGGATCTGCGCTGCATAGACTTCCTGCGCTACTCTCGGTCTCCAAGAAAGCAGCTGTGCCAGACTTTCATGGAACACTCCATGATCACCCATACATTTCACATGGCGGTTATATACTTTTCCTGCCATTGGAACATGGAAACGGATTCCCAAGCCTTTTAAGAAGTCCTGATCCTCATCTGCTGCATACAAAAAGGTATGTGTAAAGTCCACACGATTGCTTCCAAGTCCTACTTTCATGCGGATCACAAATGGGATCTTACGGATTCCATCCTCTGCCTTTGTCGGTTTTGCATCCAAAGCAGTATCATCTTCTATTATATGGCATCCTGTATACTTTACAATGATCTGCAGATCTCCTGCTTCCTCAATGCACACCTCATCAATAACAGGCTCATATTCTTTCTGGATCTTTCCTGTATATCCATTCCATTCTACAGGATGTTCCATAAGAACTACCGGTTTCGCATCAGCAAGTACTCTTTTTCCATTGCGTGTCACAGAAGAAAGCAGCTGTTTTCCATCTTTTGGAACTACAAATTCCATGTTGCCAGAACAGATCTGAATCTCTTTGTCGTCCTCTTTCACCTGAAGAGCTTCTTTCTTTTCATCTGCTACAGATCCTTTAGAATCCAAAACTTCAATCTCATCTCCCAAAAGGACTGCATTTGCTGTATGTGCCGTCCATTTGACAGAACCATCTGGCCAGTAAGCAGTTGTTCTGGTCTGCATTGGAACTTCTGTCTTGTCCTCATTCAAAAGAACATAAGATGTCGCCTCTGTACATCTTCCCTTCTCCCACAGGCATCCCCATGTGGTGTATCCTGTTTTGCTCCTGTTTCCAAGTGTGTGCAGTTTCATTTTTCTCCTCCAACTTGTCATAGATAAACTCAAATAATAAACTTAAATAAACAAATAGGGCTTCAAGCGCGAAACACGCTTGAAGCCCTAATGCGCTCACAAAACGATCTTATTTTAGATTATTTTTCAGTATCTTCCTGATACAGTCTGTTTACATCCTCGATCAATCTGTCACCGCCACGGTCTAACCACTGCTGTGCAGCTGCCTCGAAACCTGCATCATCGATCTGTCCACAGATGTACTGTGTTCTTGCATCTTCGATGATCTGCTCAATATCTGTACCAACCTCTGCGTTTACCTCAGAGTTTGCCAGATATCCTAATGCTGGGTTAAATACTGCATACTTCTCATTGTTCTTGTATGTTTCAGCCTGTGCCTTTGCAGATTCATTCTTCTCTAATTTTGGAGAAGTAGCCTCTAAGTTTGGAATATAGCACAGAGACTGGTTTAATCCACTAGCTGGAGACTGCTGTACTTCCAGATCGGCTCTCTTCACTACATTGCCTGCCTCGTTCAGGTCATATGAAACACCTTCCAGACCGAAATCAGCCAGTGCTAACATCTCATCGTCACACATCTTATCCAAGAAATGCAGACAGTTCTTTAAATCTTCCTCTGTCTTTGCACCAGCTTTTGTGATCATATAGAATCCGTTGAAACCGCTGGTTGCCAGAGTCTTGTCATTGACTGGTCCTACCAGTTCCATTGTAGCCAGTTTGGAAGGATCTGTTACAGATTTTACATCATTCTTTGTGTAGTAGTCCCAGATACGCTTTGCGCCGTCCATAACGTCAACGAAACATCCGGACTCGCCTTTCTTACAGCTGTCGCTGAATGTACCAGAGTCAACTGTTGCCCAGTCTTTTCTTACCAGACCGTCATCATACATCTTCTTCATCCATTTCAGGGCATCCATGAATTCCTGTGTCTGATGAACCGGAACCAGTTTTCCATCTTTCTCTACCCACTCGTTACCACATCCGAACCATGTCTGGATGATATCCAGAGGTCCTGTATACTTGGTCAGTTCCAGACCATATGTATCGTCTTTTCCGTTTCCGTCCGGATCTTCGTATGTGAATTTATACATCATGTTGTATACGTCTTCTACTGTCTTTGGAGTTTCTGTGATGCCTACAGCCTCAGCCCAGTCTTTACGGTAAGAGAAACCATAACGACCAACTGCTCTTGCACGGTAGATAGCGATCACTTTACCGTCTACAGTCAGAGCCTTTAATACGTTCGGGTTTGCCTGAGACAGGTTTGGATATGCTTCTTTGTCTGCCAAGTATGGAGCAAGATCCCAGAAAGCGCCTTTCTTTGCCGCATCTACGATGTTTGCTGTCAGGTTTCCGGATGCTGTCAGAATCATTGGCATGTTGTCTTTATCCATCAGAGTCAAGCCCAGCTTCTCTGTGTAAGTATCATTCGCTTCCCACTGCCACTCTACATGTGTATTGGTGTACTCCTCATATTTTTTGATAACTTCATCAGAATGCTCATTCTTCAGATCTGTTCCGTAGAAAGAAGTTGTCATAAATGTGATAGTTGGCTTTCCGTCTGTTGTTGCAGCTGCCTCTCCGGACTGCTGTGTTCCTGCATTGTTTCCACTGTTATTGGAAGTGTTGGAGTTTCCGCCTCCACAAGCTGCCATAGACAGTGCCATTGCCCCCGCCAATGTCAAGGACATTGCTTTTTTCCATGTCTTTTTCATGATACTTTTCTCCTTTTATTTTCATTTGGCAGAAATCCAAAACTGTACTGTTTGGGATCTCTGCTAATTTTTATGATTGATACATTTGATATATTTAAATCGTTTTTAACCCTTTACAGAACCTACCATAACACCCTGTGTAAAGTATTTCTGGATAAATGGATATACCAGAAGGATCGGAACAGTTGCCACAACGGTTGTCGCCATCTTAACTGCTTTCTGTGGCGGCATACCGAATGGGCCCCAATCGAATCCGCTCTCTGTTGCTATAGAAGAAGTTAAGAAAATAATTCTTCTCAGTACGATCTGAATAACCTCCAGATTCTTATCGGAAATATACATCATTGCATTGAAGTAAGAGTTCCAGTGTGTTACTGCGTAGAATAAGGATACGCTGGCAATAACAGGTTTGGACAACGGCAGAATAATCTTTAAGAAAGTCTGTCCGTCATTACATCCGTCCATTCTCGCTGCCTCTTCCAGCTCCATCGGAAGCCCTTGGAAGAAGTTCTTAATAATGATCATGTTAAATGGGTTGATTGCACCCGGAAGCCAAAGTGCCCAGAAAGAATCCTTTAAGTGAAGCACATTGGAGATCATGATGTAGCTTGGCACCATACCACCGGTAAACAACATGGTGATGATGACCATATTGGTGAAGAAGGTTCTTCCCTTAAAGTACGGTCTGGACAGTGGGTATGCCAGTGTACAGGAAAAGAACATATTGATAAATGTACCTACCACCGTAACGATGATAGAGTTTTTCAAACCGTGAATTGCGTCGCCTGTCTTAAAAATGTAATCATATGCATTCATAGAAATGGTATGTGGGATCAAAAAGAATGCACGCTCTGTCAGCTCTCGCTCTGTTGCAAAAGAACCTGCTACAATATAAATGAATGGAAGCAGAGTAATCAGAGCAAATAATCCTACGATCACATAGATCAGTACCTGCACAGCCTGATCGGCAGGGCTTCTTTTTACTTTTAACGTCTTTGTTTTTGCCATGATGACAGCTCCCCTCTTTAATAAAATCCGGACTCACCGAATGCTTTTGCAAGTTTGTTCGCACCCAATACCATGATCATGCTGACTACGGATTTAAACATACCTGCTGCTGTTGCCAAAGAATAGTTTCCATTTACAACACCCTTTGTATAGATGTATGTATCAAATACCTCGGATACTGTACGGTTCATAGAGTTCTGCATCAGGAAGATCTGCTCATATCCTGTATTTAAGATAGAACCAACTTTTAAGATCAACATGATAACAATAGTAGAACGGATTGCCGGAAGTGTGATATGCCACATCTTCTGCCAGCGGTTTGCTCCATCCACCTCTGCTGCCTCATAAAGCTGTACATCTACACCTGAAAGAGCTGCAAGGAAGATGATCGTACCGTATCCGGTTTCCTTCCACATGCTCTGTCCGATCAGCATCGGTACAAATAAATCTGGATTTGACATAAAATCTGGAGCATTGTTTTTGCCAAAAATCTGCGTCAGCCAGTGGTACACAATACCATCTGTAGTACTGAACAACTGTAATGTTAAGGATGCCACGATAACCATGGAGATAAAGTGAGGTATGTACACCATGGTCTGTGTGATCCTCTTAAATGCCATGTTCTTGATCTCATTTAACAGAAGCGCCAGAATGATCGGTGCTGGGAAATAGAAGACCAAGCTCGCAATGGAAATGGACAATGTGTTCTTTAATAATCTCAAAAAGTCTGGACCTGTGAAAAATTTCTTAAATACCTCAAAACCTACAAATGGGCTGTGGATAAATGCACCGATCGCGGTATCTCCATTATAAGGGCTGAAATCCTGAAATGCCATAACCAGACCACCCATTGGCATGTAGTTAAATACGATCATGTATACTACACCGGGAATGATCATAAGATATAGCCACATATGACTGGAAAGTGCATGTCTCCATGTTCCATTCTGAGGTTTGGATTTGGCTTTTATCTTTTCCATATTCTTTCTCCTCTTTTCAATGTCCGAATCCATACAGGTTAATTTTCCGGTCTTTTTCATTAGTACACTGTGAATGGTTTCGTCATTGTGCTTATTTTTTTCTTTTTGCAGCACTGCTTTGTGAGCACATTGTATATCCATCCACCACGGTTTGTAAATAATCAATTTCTAACCTGTTTGTATCTTTTTATTTCCCCAGTTTTCCTTATAAAATAAAGGTTTTCAAGCTACTATCAAAATCAATGTTATCACTTTATTCCTAATATTTTCCATAAAAACCTCAAAATGATAACCTATTTAGAATCGGATTATCCACAAAAAAAGTCGGGAATACCCGACTTTTTTGTCATTTTGCCACAATACCTTTTTCTTAACTTCTCCGCTCTTTTCTAAAAGCAGCCGGAGTCACTCCCTCATGATTTTTAAAAAAACGGATAAAATTTTGTACATTTGTATATTGCAGCTTTTCTGAGATCTCTGCGATTGAATACTCTGTTGTCAAAAGCATATATTTTGCCTGTGTCATCTTCTCTTCATTGACGATATCCGTAAAGGTTACTCCCTTCTCCCTCTTGAGAACCTTGCTCAGATAATTTGGGTGGTAACTCAATTGGTCTGCACATTCATTCAATGAAATATTTCCTTTTGATGAACGAATCAGTTCCAATGCCTGTCTCACGATCTCGGATTCATTTCCCTGCTGTTCTTTTTCCTCTAATCTGGATATGATCGGCAGGATCATCTGATTTTTTACTGCTGTGAGCAGTTTTTTCTTGTCATAAATCTGTGTCAGCTGGTTCAGCACGTTATACTGGTCACTTCCAAAAATATCAGAAAGCGGGATTCCTGCTGTTGCCGGAATATTCATGACTGCCGTTAATAAACGTGTTAAATAAAAATTACGCTCAATTCCCACAACTCCCTTTGTCTCCATTCGGTCAAGGATCAATTCCAACAAATGGATGGCATCCTCACTCTTACAGCTCTCGATCATCTGGATCATTTCTGTCTCCATGATCCTGTCATACACATTCGTGCTCTGGTTAACTGATGCATAGTCGTCAAATAGAACTAGACTCCCCACATTCATGTCTTCCTGATTGGTTTTATTATACAATGCCTCTGTACATTCACTATAGGCCTGTCTCACCTGATCCAGAGAATGGAAGACACGGCTGATACCGGATGCTGTCGCACACTTTCCGGATAATTCCATATGATCTTTGATTTCCTTATAGAGTACTGCCGTTTTGGTATCGATCACCTGTTCATTCTCAGCTCCGATCAAAACCACTAGCTTTTCCCTATAATAGATCGGTGTGATAAAAATCATTTGTCTCAGATTTTCCGGAAACTCACTCAATACTCTGATATATTTTTCTCTTGCAGCCTCCTCGCTCTCATCCTTATATTTCATCACTACCATGCGATAACAGGGAAACGGAATAATCTCTGAATTTTTCAAAGCCTCCTCTATTCTATTCTGGTTTAACTCTCCCTTGATCAGATTGGAGATCAAAAGTTCCTTAATCTGTGTCTTCTGATCATCCATATGTTTCTGCATCAAATACAGTGGTTTGGAAAAAGCAACTGCTGCAATCCTTACTGCGGCAAGCAGAATACCAAATCCCAATATAACTGCAAGAGCGGCAAACATAAATACTGCTGCATCCGCTTTTACCTTGCCTGTATCATATCCAACAACATATCTCATGCCATTGGTAACATCCTCTTTTACCTGAATCCGGTATTTCCCTGCTTTTGTGCCTTTATATAGACCAGATCCCTCTTCTTCATGTTCATAATACGTCTCTGTCATATCAGGATTTGTTTCCATCAGCACACTGCGGGTCACTCCTCCCAGAACAGAGATATCATATCCTGTCTTTTTATAATTTTCAGCCAGACTCTGCAAATTTCTTGTATCTATCTTAATAGACAGAAGCCATGACAATCCTCCGCCATCCCTCTGATTCTTGATGATCAGTTGGAGTCCGGAAGTATCCACTGAATTGGTGAGACGAAGCCCATTCCCTACCATGGGGGGGCTGACTTCTGAACGGTTCACCCAATATAACTCCGAATTGACCATCTTCTGTCCTTCTAAAAACGCCTCTGTCTCTTTCAGATTTTCAAGATCCTCATACGGAAATAAACCATAGTCGTTAAAGATCCAACCATGATCCATATTGATAAAGTTATACTCTTCGATATAATTATGGATAAAATAATTCCCCTCCAGAGCTTTCTGAGCATCTTTTAAACTACTATATCTGGAATATGGAACCTTATCCTGATGTAAAAGCCAACGGAACGTATCATTGTTTACTGTCTCAATATAATATTCTTTGATCGAAGTCAAAATGGTATCATATTCCCTCGAAATCTCTGTACTGTAAGATTCCAGCGCAAGCTGGCTGTTAGCATTTTCTGAAGAAATATAGATATTGTAAGAAACTACCCCCATCACAAGGATGGGGATAGTTACCAATAATAACAGCCTCAAAAACATCTGTTTTTCATAGTTTAAAGTACTCAGTATCTCTTTAATCTGCATATAACCCTATTTCCTAATCATCAATCTCTTTTGTCGTACTCTTCTTTCTTCCACTCCAAAAAATCTCATCGTCTTCTTCCACTGCTGTATCACAAACTGCAAAGAGTTTTGCTGCCTGTACTACTGCTGTATGTCCTTTTTTCTCAGGATACCAGCCCTCTTTATTATCTTTCCAACAAGGTTTCGGACCTACTCCATATCCGGACAAAACAGTGATACGGATCTTATCTGTCTTACATGTGGTATCAAAATTGGCTCTCTGGAACATAAAGGTATTTTCAAATGCATCTGTTAAGGCAGGAACCCACTGCCCATTCTGCCAAACCTCTACCTTATATTCATGGATTCCGCCCTCATGCATACGATCTTTCTGATCTGGAAGATATGCGATACCTTTTACATCCTGTACAGATTCTAACTGTATCGTTACAGTGATCGGATATGTACTTTTCTCTATTCTTGCTGTCTTATTCGGATTGCAGTCTGAGAATGCATCTGCATCCTTTACCTGTGCATCCACGTCAAACTGATAGGTTGCAGTAGCACAATCCACAAGATTTACGGAAAACAGACAGTTTTCCACATCTTTTTCCAGAATTTCCACCTCTGGACAGAATGCCTCAGAATTTGCATACTTCAGCAAAGAGTTTTTCAGGCTGTTTGCTGCTGGTCTTTCCTCAAAACTTCCTTCCAGACATGCTGAAACCAAAAGCAGGCTTCCCTTTCCTACTTTTCCTTCCATAACCAATGCACAAGGTGTATTTCTGTTCCACTCATCGATCACGGTTACCACTGGTTTCCATCCCTGCGGCACATAGTCTGTCCTAAATCCTCTCGCCTGTTCCAGTATATCTTCCCAGACCCATCCGCCATGTTCTTCTGTCAGGAAATCTGCCAGTGCCGGATGCTCTGTCTCAACAGATAATCCAAGATTTCTTGTCCAGCCCGGTCCCATCTGTGCATTCCAGAAAACAGGACGCATCGTTACTGCCGGACAATTGTAATCCATAGCAGATAAGTGTGGGAAAAATACTACTTTCTTGCCCTTTTGGAGCGCTTCCTTTGCCTCACTCCAATCTCTTGTGCAGATAGCCTGATCGTTTTTCCCTTCTACAACATCATTTTCTCCACAGACTGTTTCAGATACTTCTGGTTTCGCAAACACATACAGATCCCAATGATTCTGGATCTCATTCATCCGGATATGTAAAGACATTTTTGTATGACTCATCACGCATGAAAAATCAAGAGTGATCTCTCCTATTTTTCTATTTTTTCCTGCTGTGATCTCTTCAAAGAACCATTCTCCAGCCTGATATACATTTCCTGTCTCCCTGTCAACAAGCTCCCACTGTATCGTTTTATCTTTTAAAACCTGTTTGCCAAAATGACAGATTTCAGCTGGGATATGAACAGTCTCCGTATTTTTATATACATACTTAGGTACTCTTGCCAAAAGTACAGTCTCCTGACAAAATTCCCTGAATTCTTCTGGAGTCACATATCCCTTATTATCCCAGAATGCATCTAATATTCCAACCAGCGCTGTTCCCTGTCCCAGATAATCATGCAGATCCAGCATCTCAAATCCATACAGATGTGGTGTTCTAAAATTCGCCTCCAGATCTTCTTTATACATCATCACCTGATTTTTTCCAGAACATGAAACAAACTCTTTATTTCTCCAAAGAACGCCCTTTGCCCTTGCATTTTCCTTGAAAACCCGATAATTTCCCGGCTGAAGATATCCTTTGAATTTTTCTTCTATTGAAAAATCCGGATATGCACACCACTGCCCCATCTCATGGCAGATAATCGGAAGAGTTGCCCCTTCTACAGATGGAAGATAATCTTTTCCACGCCATCCCTCTATGTTGCGGATATTTCCTCCAAGAATAGGTCCATATGCGGATCTATGGAAATATAGATAATCTGTCTCTTCTTTCGTGACATCTTTGGGCGCTTTATCATAAAACCAACCAGACTGTGCCGTATAGATCCTACGATTCTGGTATCCAAGGCTCTTATCAAACTCCCTTGTCTCACTCACCCAATGTTCCAATGGACGATACCACTCCCCACTTGGCTCATTGCTTGGGGAAAACAGTACAAAAGATGGATGATGTCCAAACTGACGCAGGATTTTTTGTGTCTCTTTTCTGAGAATGTCCAGCATCCTGATTCCATCATTAAAGACATTCCACATACCACACTCAATCTGTATATAAATTCCCGCTCTGTCCGCAGCTTCAAATGCTGCTTCTGGAAGACAGCAGGAATGGCAGCGGATAAAGTTTAATCCCCATTCTTTTACAACTCCCATCACACGATCCCACCATGCCGGATCAGTCTCAGGATATCCCGTAATAGGATATTCTCCACCAAAATGTGTTCCTCTAAAATACTCCGGATATCCGTCCACCCAGAACATTCCGTCTTCCACTTTCACCATGCGGGGATGCTCTGTGGCATACGTTTTCTTATCCTGTTCTCTCTTTTCGATCTCTGAAGCAGTAAGAAGGCATACTTCCCCTGCCATTCCATTCCACAATGCTCCCAGTGCGTCTGAAACACCATGTCCGTCCGGACGATATGGATACTGCATTCTGTTATCCACACAGACAGTCAAACGATGAGTCCCAGATGACAATTTTCCAAGTGAAATTTCATGGGATGCACAAAGGGAAAGATCTCCTCCCTGATATACGCCATCCAGCCAAACGGAGGTTTTCCAACGTGTCAATTCTATAAAAAGTGTCCATTCTTCTGAATTTTCTTCTACACAGATTTCCCTCTCATACCATGCTCTTCCAATATAATGCTTTAATGGCTGAGACAGAAATGGAACTTGACATCCCTCTTCCTGAGCATACTGGTATTCCCCTCTCTCATACCAAAGAGGATCATGCAGACCACTCACCCATGGTGTCTCCTTCGTCACATCGTCTCCATATCCCTGTGCCTGAAGGATTCCCGGAATAGCGATCTCCCCATCTTCCTGACACTCTGGTCTCTCCTTTACTTCTGTCTCTCCAAAAGCTGTGATCTTTTCTATTTCAAGGCAGTCTGCTGCCCTTTCTTCCTTAGGCTCTAACCAAAGTTTCCATTTTCCTGATAAATTTATTTTCATATCTCATATACCTTCAAATTCTTGTATTCTGCTGTCAACGGTGCTAACTGACGAAATCCAATCTTTCCGCCTTCCAATTCTGCTCCATACGTCTTGCCATCATCATAATACTCGAAGACACAAAGATCATTCACTGAAAATGCAATCCGATTATCTTTCTTTGTCACAGAAATCTTATAAAATCCTTTGGCATCTTCAGCTGCCGGAAGAGGATCTGCTCCCTGTGCTACTAAATGGAATCCACAGCTTTTTCTTAAATTGCAGGTATGGAATGCTCTCTCATCTTCCTCTTTTCTTCTAAAATAAGAGACATGGAATGCATTGATATCTCCACTGTGATACTGAGGATACTCACCGGTTCTCTTTGTCAGAGATGAGTCAAACAAATCCTCACCATTTTTTCCTTTTGCCGCAAAAAACAAAATACACAGCCCATGATCTGTGATCGGACGGAATTCCCATTCCACCCTGATATCTTTTGGGAATTCATTTGGACACCAAAGCACATAATTTGCCTTTTGTCCCAGATCATTGGACAGGGCATTTTTCATTCTCATACAGCCCTCCCCAAAGCTGATGTCTGCCTGTCCCTCTAAAATAAAGTCTTTTACATCTTCCGCTTTCTCCAGCGGATTCTCATAGATCAGCATCTCTTTTCTATCCACTTATGCTCCTCCTCATCTAGTCTAATCTAATCTAATCTATCAGTATCAGAATATGACAATATCTTGTGTCTGCCATTTTTCTGTCTGAATCTTTTAAATCCCTTAAAAACCATTTTTGATTATATCATTTTTATCGGATATATAGCAAGAATACTTGTCAATTTTTGTGCAACATCATGTACCTATTTTAAAATTTTTCAATACATATACCAAAGCAAACTACCTTCACTCCATCAATGAAAGGCGCTCAACCTTTCATTATTGAAAGCTACTTAACCTTCTATGATTTAAAGCTACTCAGCCTTTCATTTATAGTTGAGTATAAAAAATAAAAAACATTAACTTATCATCTCAAACCAAAACAGTAACACAGCATATAAAACAGGCTGATGCAGCATGTAGATCGGAAGTGAATGTTTTCCAATCTTGGAAAGTACTTCTATCTTTCTTCCTACCAGCCATTGCATCTTATCCATTTTTTGCAGGATACGATAAAAGAAATAACCACTCAAAAACAAGAAAAACCATGGAAAGAGTGGAAAATAATCTGTTGAGAAAAAGGTTCTTGGTGGAAATCCCAAATAGGCACTAAAACTATTCGCATACCAAGTTCTCGGAAGCGCTATCATCCAAATTCCTTTCAAACCAAGATATCCACCTTCCACATTTCGAAGCAGGACAAACAGAAAAAGGCAGGCAATGAAACCCACAATATTCGGAACATACTTCAATCCACACTCTAATACATTCCAGATCAGCATACAAGATCCCAGCAAAGTAAGTACTCCAAAGACAACTCTCTGGTCTGGCATGACCATACATGTCACAACTGTCACCAGAAAACCTGCCAAAAAGACTTCTCCTCCCCTTTTCCATTTCCCACGTTTTCCCATAGAGCAGCAAAATCCTGATAAAAAAATAAAAATCCAACAAACTGCCTGCTGCCACAGATATGCCCCTAATCCCTGATACCACTCCCAGTTTACTCCAAAAAGATAGACCAAATCCCAAGTCAGATGATACAATATCATACTGATCAAATTTAAACCTCTGAGGTTATCCAACATATGATATCTCATTATCTTCTCCTAATGTTCTATTTTTTATGATATATGTCTCCTTCTTTTGTTTCAGCCAACATATTTCTGAGTTCTTTTAGCTGCTCTGGTTTCACAAATTCCTTAAAATGCCGCCCCTCATAAGTGGGATGAAGTACCGGGTATCTGCCATTCATCTTGAATAAAAAATGATGTGAGATCATCCACTCTATGATACATTCCAATGTTTCTTTATCCATATCACTTAACACTGCAAATACAGGAAGTTCATTTAATTTCCCCTTCTTTACTTTCGCATTATTTATTCCTCTTAAAACATCTATTGTTACCAGAGTGCCATAATAATGAATCCGACTGATCGACTCTACTCCATTTAAAATATCACTTAAAAGTTCAAAAATAGAATGACCTCGAACAAAAAAATCATATACATAATAAGTATCGCCCTCTTCAATCATCTCCACTTTTTTCTGTTCCCTTACTAAAACAGGAGATTTTCCTGCTTTGTTATCTGTTATTTGTTTTTTATCACACTCTCTTTCCTTGGACGGAACATGATTTTGACATGTTGGGGGCGTTTCCAAACTCTCCTCCTGAGATTTTTCCATCTTCCATCCAAACTTCCTATAATATTCTTTCTGTGATATTGTATTACCGCAGCCCGTCCTATCTTCTTTGAAATTCGTGCATCCCAAAAAAGCTCCACCTTGTCCCATCCGTACTATCAAATATCCATCTTTGCATTTATTACATTTTACAATAGACATTTTCTTGCCACGCAGATCATTACTCAAAAATCCACATACTTCTGGTTCATTCGTACAAATATACATTCTCAAACCATAGGATTCTTTATATCGCAGCTGAAGAGGATATCCACAGACAGGACAGATCATCTTTGCTGTCTGCCTGATCGGAGGTTCTTCATTCCACTCTCCTTTTAATACAACATTTTTGTACTCTTTTTTTATCTCAAGCAAAAATTCTGACGGATTTTGCTCTGGAGCAATACAATACACTCTATTTTTTGTTCTTGTCATAGCCACATAAAAAAGGCGGCGTTCTTCTGCATAATCCATAGAATGATCTTCCTTTACCACAAAAGAAAGTACTGGATCATCCTCAATCTTGGCAGGGAAACCATATGTCTCATTCTTTCCATTGATCAAAATCACATTGTCATATCCTAATCCCTTAGATGCATGTGCAGTCAAAAAAGTGATTTTCATTTTAGGATACTTCACAGAACGGATTTTGCTTTCTCTCCTTTGATATTCAAACAAACCGGTACGTTCCAGTTGGTGTCCATCAAATCCAAAACGTCCCAAAAGAAGGATTTTTCCCTCTTCTTCTTTTTTCCCTTCCTGACGATTATACTCCATAATCTGTTCCAGAGCAGTTTCTATCCCTTTTGCCAAAGCATAATTTGCACCGCTTTGAGTATCTCCATATCCCCTTTTTCTGCTTGCATCATATGTATAAATAATAACAGGATCTTGAATATTTTTAGATGCTTTCAGGGCTTTTTTTATCTGTGTATCATTCTTTTGAATAAAGTTTCCGGCAATATCAATGACTTCCTGTGAATTTCGGTATGTTTTTACAATTTTAAGCATACATCCAGATCCCATTTTTTCTGTAAATTTTGTAAATAACTCAATATCTGATCCACTAAATGCATAAATAGATTGCCAATCATCTCCTACTGCCATAATCTTTGCATTGCATACCTTGGAAAGGGCTGATGTCAGATCAAATCTTTGTCTGGAAATATCCTGATATTCGTCTACAATAATATATTTAAAATCCAGTTTTTGTTCACTTGCCTCTGCTTCTCTTAGTATTCTGGCTGACTCATTGATCATATCTTCAAAATCTACCGCTTTCTGTTCTGTAAGATATTTCTGATATTCCAGATAACAGCCCCTGCAAATCTGCAAAAACAATTTACTTCTCTCATTATTTGCCCTCTGATACATATTTGAAAAATCCTGCTCTGTATACCCGTTTGTTTTAAAATTAGTGATAAAACGACAAATCAGATTGATCAGTTTTCTAACATACCTATTTTCTTCAGATGCAACAATCTTCTCAACCACTTCCTGAGCAGGACGAGGATTTAAAACAAAACCTTCTCTGAGAAGCTGCTCCTTGAGATGTTCTTCAATGGATCTCCCATCCCCAAAAACAGAGTATGTTTCCAGCATCTTTGTATTATGCTCAGTATGAATCTTTCTTTTATCCTGAATCGCTTTTTGATAACGATAAAGCTCTTCTGTACCGAATCGATCGCTTTTTCCATCCTCCGTAATACCAAAATGTTCCAGATAAATGGTTTTATCTCCTTGCTTTATTATAAAATCTGGTGTATAAGGTTTTCCTGCGCCTTCAATTCTATACGGATATATAGATTCATATTCATAGTCCAACTGATTCAAATATAAAAAATTAGCAATCTCCACCTCTTCATAAGAACGCATTACTTCATCTTGAATTGTGATCCTTTTTCTGGTCTTTTTATCTAAAATTGTTTTTTGATATTCGTTTAGATCACTTTTTAAGGTAGCATAGTTAGCTTTTGATATATTTCTAAAAAAAGCCTCTGGATCTTTCTCATTTATTGGCACATCAAAATAAGAAGCAAAAAATAAAAGCAAATTTTTTACCATACTCTCGTCTGATAGGATACTGGTTCTAAAAAAATTCAGGATGATAAAATACAATCTACTGCTATCTATAATACGAAGTGGTTCTTCTGAATGCTGCCGCAGAATTGCATTTCCTGTTGCATGAAATGTTGTGATCGGACACTGGATATGTAAGTCTTTCTGTATTTTTTCCTTCAATTCATCTACAGCCCGATTTGTAAAAGAAATCACCAAAATCTGTTCTGGCTTAATTTTCTTTTTTTCTACAAGATAACGTACTTTTGCAGCAACTGTCGTTGTTTTTCCTGCTCCCGCACCTGCAATAACCAAACAATGATCCTCATCTGTCAAAACTACTCTTCTCTGGTCTTCGTCTAAACTAATCTCTGGATTTACTTCCTTTAAAATATTATCTAAATAGTCTTTTTCTTTTTCCATCTGATCTACAATATAAGATTCATTGTGATTTTTTATTCTTTCTTCTATCTTCTGATAAGATTCAAGGATTTCTTTCACCTCAAATTGGTTCTGTATGCCCTTTTTTATACAGTATTCTTCTAAAAGGTCACTCTTTTGTATAACCCCAAAATATTCCATCGTTTCTCTATACGTTTCAATAAGACATCTATAATCTCTATATGCCAAATATGTATTTTGAGACAATAGATTTTTATAATTCTCAGAAAATTCCATTAAACTTTTCCATTCTTTACCTCTGTGTTCTGTTTCCTCACATGGCTTTTCTGATATTGTTTCTGTACTATCTTTTTCTACATCACTATTTTCTATACTATTCTTTTCTGTATCACTCTTTTCTGTATTACTCTCTTCTATATTACTTTCTTCTATATCATTCTCTTTGTTTATATTTGTTCCTGTCTCTTGAGCGTCCTGTTTCATCTCATTGTTGTAATCTAATCCTTGTATCTCATGATTTTCTTTTTTATTTTTATATTTCTCTTCTTTCTGCCTTCCAAACAACTTTTTAAAAAAATTCATATCAGTATGCCCCTTTGCCTGAAATCAAACTTTTATATTTAAAGAATCACTATAGATTCATAGGATATAATAGAAAATTCAAAAAATCTTTCCTATTTTTTTCATTATATATAAATAATTTCTTATTGGCAATAAACAAACCTTTTATCTTATATCTTCCTTGACATTTTCGACTCATTCTATTTATAAAACTACGTTTCTACAAAAAAACTGTAGTTTCTAGGATAAATTTTCCATGAAACTACAGTCTTTTTACTTATTTTTCTTCTGCTATCACTGTTATTTTTATATTGATCCCCTTAAAATTCTCAATACTGCCTTCCGTAAATCCATCTCTTTTTGCAGTAATATCAAGATTTTCAAACATGAAATCCGACAGATGGTACTGATTTTCATCTGGCTTTACATCAAAATATGTTTCGCATCTACAAGTACAATTTCTTATTGTCACATGATCAGCCAATGAAATTGGTTTATCTTCTCTTCCCTGAAGATCAAAAAATTGTGTCCACGGATTGACATTAATAAAATTAGCAATATAGCCAGTGATGTCTTCTACTAAAATATACTCATAATGCTGGACGGTATCCGGACGCATTTTAAGCCACAGTAAATTTTTTCCATCCAGTACCTTGATTCTTCGTAACACAATATTTCTATTATGTATGGATTCCGAACCACAGGTAAGACATCCATGACAAAATCCATATGTACAATCTTCAATGATCACTCTCTCATTTGAACCATTCTCTGGTGCTTGATCTGCCCATGGTCCTTTTCCACCCTTTAACACAACAGAATCATCATTAACCTCCATGTAGCAGTCTTTGATGAGAACATCTGTACATACATCTAAATCAATGGCATCTGTACTTGGTGCTTTTATGGGTGAAGCAGGAGAAAAGATATGACAATTGATGTATTTAATATGATTACAATGATACAGATGATTCGTCCAAAATTGAGCATTCTGTAAATGAAGATTTGCCACCAACACATTGCTGCTATTTGATATATAAACAAGTCTTGGACGTTGCTCATCCTTGTTGGTACAATCTGGATTCCATCTACGTCTGAGCCAGAAAGACTTCCATGAGCGCAATCCATTCCCATCAATAGTACCCTCACCACACATGGTAAATCCATCCACACCATCTGCGTTGATCATACCTACAAAATACTCACAAGTCTGCCCCTCAATTCGAGTGAGCTTAATATCATAATCATTGATGTCATCACTGCCTTTTAAAACACCATCTTTTTCTACATAAAGATTTACATTCTGCTTAAAATAAACAGAACCTATCAAATAAGTTCCGGCAGGCACAACGATCACACCGCCTCCATTTTCAAATGCTGTGTCGATCGCCTTTTGAAATTCTGTGGTATGCACAAGTCCATCATCCATAACACCATAATCTGTAATACGATACTGTACCCCCAAATCTTTAAGCTCTGGAATTTTTACATCATAAAACCAATCATTGATAATTGTCCCATCTGGGAAATATTCTTTTGTCTTCTCCATATTTATCTTCCCTTTCAAGCGTTTTCTTTTTTTATTATAACTATCCTTTGAGATTCCGTCAAATTAAGAAACAGGCTGGTAGGTATTGATAACAAAAAAAATCCTAAAAACATCAATTTTTAGGATTCTATCAGAGGCGACGACCGGATTTGAACCGGTGATAAGGGTGTTGCAGACCCGCGCCTTACCACTTGGCTACGTCGCCATAATATATTATATTCCGTTTTACTAAAAAAATGACTCCGACGGGAATCGAACCCGTGTTACCGCCGTGAAAGGGCGATGTCTTAA
>CAJMNU010000009.1 GCA_905214855.1 uncultured bacterium
AGAAGGAAAAATATATAAATTATTGACATTTTCCGGAACAGAAAGAGATATAGCAGATCCGTGGTATACAGGAAATTTTGATGAGACTTATTCAGATATAGTAGAAGGATGTGAGGGCTTTCTGAAATATCTGGAAGAGGTAGGATCAATCTAATAGGTAGTTAAAAAGAAAAAATCTAAAATGTAATAAATAGTAAAATTATTTTCATAAAAATTATATATTAATCATAACAACATTTACTCAAATAATAAATAAAAATATATAATAAAATTTCTTTGCAATTTGCAAAATTGTGGTTATTGAAATGTTATAATTATATCATCAAAAATAGTTCTTTCAGTATTTATTTCTATCAGCACCTTGATATTTTCCCTTAAATAATAAATTAAAATAAAACATAGTTATTGTATCTATGATATACCATGAACCTTCTATGATCGTTATAAAATAAAAGGAAAGGCAGGCAGAGAACATATATGAGAGAGATAACACAACAGCAGATCATATCCATAGCACCTAATGCATCAGCAGTCAATAATGCGAGAAAAATTTCAAACAGCAGCGGTTTTGTGTCCCGTTCCCGTTCTGCAGATGATACATTTTATATGGGAGAGTGTAAAGGGAGCGGGAAATCCAATTACATAGTTTCTGCCGATTTTATAGAAGAGGACAAGCCGGTTTTCAGATGTACTTGTCCGAGCCGTCAATTTCCATGCAAGCACAGTTTGGCACTTTTGTTTGAGATGGAGGCTCAAAAAGAGTTTTCTGTCTGCGAGATTCCAGAAAATATTTTAGAAAAAAGATCCAAAAAAGAAGCGAAAGAGCAGAAAAAGGCAGAGGAAGCCACACAGCCGCCTAAAGAGAAAAAAGCGAATAAAACTGCCCGTACCAAAAAGATCAAACGGCAGTTGGAAGGCTTGGAAATGCTTGAGAAAATGGTAGGTGATTTATTAAATAGCGGTCTTGGAACTATGGGAGGTGTATCTCTAAAAACATATAAAGATCTGGCAAAGCAGCTTGGAGATTATTATCTTCCAGGACCTCTCAATTTAATGAATGAACTGATTTTAGAGATAGAGAAATATCAGAAAGATGCAGATACCATACACTATGAGAATGCAGTGGAAATACTGGTACGCCTTAGATCATTGACTAAGAAAGCGGGAATATATTTGCAGGATAAATTGGACAGCGGCAATATGGAAGATGATGACAATATACTCTATGAAGCATTGGGAGGAATATGGACATTAGAACGTCTGAACCAATTGGGACTCAAGAAAGAAAATGTAAACCTAGTACAGCTTTCTTTCGAGACGTATTATGACGAGGCACGTAAAGAATGGATAGATCTGGGATATTTTGTGGATGTGGAGAGTGGCGAGGTTCATGTATCCTGTAATTACCGTCCTGTAAAAGCATTAAAATATATCAAAGAAGAAGATTCTATGTTTGATATGGTAAAGGTTCCGTTTTTGACTTATTATCCGGGAGATATGAATAAAAGAATACGCTGGGATAAAAGCACATTGATTCCGCTTCATGATGAAATAAGAAGAACAATAATGCAAAAAGCACACACCGATTTAGCTGGTGTGATCAAAACAGTAAAAAATCAGATAAAGAATACACTGTCTGAGGATTTTGCAGCAGTTATGATACATTTTAAAAAGATTGGGAAAATAAAAGGTCAAGAAGAAACATTATGCTATGTCTTAGAAGATACTATGGGAAACCGTATTGTTCTCAGGGATAAAAAAGGACATGAAGGAACTGTCAAATGTATGGCATCTTTGAAGGCAGGCAGTTTATTTGAGGATCAGGTATTATTTGGAATCATTTACTACGATTCATCAGATCATCAGATTTGTATGCAGCCATATAGCATCGTGACAGAAAAAGCGATTGTGCGGCTTTTATATTAAAGGACAGTCTGAAAAGGAGGTCACAATATGAACTTACAGCCATTTTATGAATTAAGAGAACGACTTCATACAGCTGCCAACGCAGGTGTGAATTTGATCACAGAAGATTTCAGGCTTCAGCGTGTTGTATCAGCAGTAGAACCATTTGCCAAGGCATCCCCAATCTTTGCAAAGATTGATCAGATGTTGAAACAGATGTTAACACCAGAATGTACAAACCGTGCATGGATGCTTTTAGATATTCTGGCACTTTTAGATGCTGTTCTGACCACTCAGGGCAGCAATGGGATAGAAGGAGAACTGGAAAATGCAGGATGCCATGACAGAGATGAGAAATTTTTTGAACATTATAAAAATATTCCAGCTGGTATCCTTCGACCTTTAAAAGAAGCGATGACCGGAACTGGAAGTGGGCGTTATAATATCATTGAAGAGACTCACAATGCATATCCGGAAGTATTTGATGATTATCGGGTTCAGGAACTTATGGTAAAAGGATTGGGAGATTCTTATTCAGAAATTAGCGTCTTATATAAAACATGGCTCAAAGAAAAAGGAAATGAGATCATTCCACTATTAAAAGATGGATTTGACCCATCAGGAAAAAGAGAGATGGTACACAGGATAGAGATCATTGCTGCAATAGCTGGAGAAAAAGAAAATGATTTTTATCTAAGTCAACTTTCAGAAAGCAAAAAAGAAGTGAAAGAAGCCCTGATAGAAGCTTTGCATTTCAATCCATCTAATGCACAGATTATTCTGCAACTGATGAAAACGGAAAAAGGAAAGGCAAAGGCAGCAGCTCAGTGGGCATCCGGATTTATGGACACAGAAGAGATTCGTGAATACTGGCAGAAAACAGAGGTGAATCCTCTTATTTTAGGCGGATCTTCTTATAGATGGGCGGCAGATTTACAGTCACAGAGACTACTTAAATTGGTGGAAAAAGTGACCCAAAATGCTGTAGACAACATGGATCATGAAGACAGTAACGAGCATTCTTTGAAAACTACAGGTGTCATAGAGCATTCAGATGAGGAGAAGATTTTAACCTATTTACAGGCTCTGAGAGGGAAAAAGATTACAGACTTTGCTTCCTGGATCCAAAAACTGGCAGCATTAGCCCCAAAATTCCAGAAATTGAAATCTGAAAAAGACAAAAATTCATTTCAACAGATAGACATGCATCTGGAGGGGGATGGATTTGCCAAAGCATTGTCAGACTATCTCATGGATACATTATTTTTAATATTAGAAAAAACAACGATAACAGACTCTATAACAGATCCTATAATAGATTCTACACCAGATTCCATAACGAATCCTATGACAGATCTTACAAGAGACATGACAAAAGATATAACAAAAGATAATGAAGATCGTTGTGCATGGAATGAATATATTGTCCAAGTGGCAGATCAGACCAAATATCTTTATCAAGAATATGGAGTTTTGTATTTGGGGGCAGCTTTTGCGGCATCATTTTTGACAGAGACAAAAGAACAGGTATTTCAGACCTATGCACCCTATCTGAAAGAAAATGGGATGTTGGAGATCCAGAAAAAGAAGAAAAAGAGCGAACGCATCCAGATTTATAAGTTTTTCTCCCATTTACAATATAACAGAGAGAAGAAAACATATTTGTATAAATATAAAAGAGGGCTTTCATGGAAAGGAGAGTATCAGGCAGATTGTATGATCTGTACAGGAAAAGATTTAAGTCTGGACTGGTATCCACTCATTTTCAAGATAAAGGAAGAAGAAAATGATACAGGAAAAAAGAACAGCCGATCCGTGTCTTACTATTCTCCATATACAGAACATGAAAGGATTGTGCGTGAACTATTTAGAATTGATACCGAGGAATTGAGACGATGGTATGGAAACTATTTTTACAGGCAGGTGTGTAAAAACCGTTGGTATGGGAATGACCTTGACCTGTTAAAAGAATGTGGATGGAAAGATTTTAGAGGTATTTTAAAGCATCGACTGCTTGTTCAGGATTTGTATTGGCTACACAATATAACAGATGATATGGGGCTTGGTAAAGAAGAGATCATTCAGGAGATGGAAGAGGCAAAAGCGCAGATGGGATCTTCCAAAGCTGCATCTGCTGCACGGATTGCTCATTGGATTCAACAATTAAAGGACGGAGCTTCTATCAGTGATCTGACATGATATTTCCATAACAGAATGGTGCGGCAAAATATGGATAACAAACGATATAATGCACAATGTAACGAATCATATAACAAATGATATAACAGATGACATAACAGACGATATCATGGACGATGTAACAAACGATATAACATGTGGTATAACATATAACAGACAATATAGCAGAATCATGAAATGATAAGAAAGTAACGGGAATGAAAAGGAGAGACCATTATGGCAAAAAAAGAAAATGTGCTGCGTTTGCCTGCGGAACAATTGTTTCAAAAGGAGATAGATGCTTTGATTCAGGCAGAAAAAGATCCAATCCCTACAGGATGGAAGATGTCACCAAGATCTGTTTTGAAATATATTGTTGGAGGAAAAGTTGGAAAAACGGAGATCACACCCAAATATATCGGACACCAGAGACTGGTGGAGATTGCAATTTCCACATTGGTCACAGACCGTGCATTGCTTTTGATCGGAGAACCGGGAACGGCAAAATCATGGCTGTCAGAACATTTGACCGCAGCGATAAATGGGGATTCCACAAAAGTTGTTCAGGGAACTGCTGGTACAACAGAAGAACAGATCCGATACTCATGGAATTATGCAATGCTGATCGCCAATGGTCCGACTCCGGAGGCAATGATCAAAAGTCCAGTATACCGTGCAATGGAGACAGGAAGTATTGCCAGAATGGAAGAGATTTCCCGATGTGCTTCTGAAGTACAGGATGCGTTGATTTCCATTTTATCAGAAAAAAGGATCTCTGTGCCAGAACTTGGAATCGAAGTTCCGGCTCAGAAAGGATTTTCTATCATTGCTACAGCTAATACCAGAGATAAGGGAGTCAATGAAATGTCAGCCGCATTAAAACGGCGTTTTAACATCGTAGTGCTTCCTTCCCCAGAAAATCTGGAGGCAGAAATGGAGATTGTCCGTTCCAGAGTGACACAGCTTTCATCGAATCTGGATTTGAATGCAGCACTTCCTGAGGATGAAGTAATCGAGAAAGTATGCACGATTTTCCGAGAATTAAGAAATGGAACAACATTAGATGGAAAACAGAAATTAAAGTCCACAAGTGGTGTGCTTTCTACAGCAGAAGCGATCTCTCTGCTTGCAAACAGTATGGCATTGGCAGGAAGTTTTGGAAATGGAACGATCACAGATTATGATCTTGCCGCAGGTCTTCAGGGGGCGATCATCAAAGATGAGGGAAAAGATGCTGCCAGCTGGGAAGAGTATCTGGAAAATATCATGAAAAAGCGTGGCTCAAGATGGAATGGATTGTATAGGGAATGTAAGGAGTTGTTGCGCTGATGGAGAAAAAACCACATGTATTTGGAGTGCGTCATCTGTCACCAGCAGGTGCATACCATTTGCGTAGTTTTTTAGATGAAGTAAAACCTAAAAAAATTTTGATAGAAGGACCATCCGATTTTACAGAGTTGATTGAAGATTTAACAGATAGGCGTGTAAAACCTCCTGTTGCTGTCATGGCTTATACGACACAGGCACCGATCCTTTCTATCCTTTATCCATTTGCGGTTTATTCCCCAGAATATCAAGCGCTTATATGGGGAAAAGAACATGGATGTGAATGTCAGTTTATGGATCTTCCGTCCCAAGTTTTTCTTGCCTTGCAGGAGATGCATGAAAAAAGAGAGCAGGAAAAAATCATGGAGACGGGAGTGGAGACACCTCACAATGCTATGGAAGGGACAGAAAGCATTTATAATGCTTTAGATCAGGCGAGTGGGGAAGATGGTCATGAGACGTTCTGGGAACATGTGCTGGAACATTCTGAAACTCCACTGGCTTATCTTAGAGGAGCCAGTGAATTTGGGTATCAGATTCGGGAATGGACAAAACAAAATTTATGGGAGCAGGCAGAGACAACACTCAGAGAATCTTATATGAAACGCCAGATTGAGGATGTCATAAAAGAAGGGATAGAACCGGAGGAACTTGTGATAGTGACAGGGGCATATCATGTGAGAGGGCTTTTGGAAGAGGCAGAACCTATGAGCGATGCACAGATCAAAGCCCTTCCGAGGTTGGAATCCAGACAGACTCTGATGCCATATTCATATTATCGTCTCTCTGCCCGTTCTGGATATGGGGCAGGCAATAAAGCACCTGCGTATTATGAACTCCTCTGGCAGTCTTTAAGGCAGCAGCGTTTGGAATATACAGCACATGCATATTTGACGAAACTTGCTGCATTCCAGAGAAAAAACGGCAATCCAGTTTCTTCAGCAGAAGTGATAGAAGCAGTGCGCCTTGCGGGAACACTGGCAGAACTGCATGGGTATCATGTCCCATCTCTTAGGGATCTGAGAGATGCCGCAATAACGTGTATGGGACATGGACAGTTTTCAGAGCTTGCATTGGCAGTAGCAGATACAGAAATTGGAACAAAGATAGGTTCTCTGCCAGAAGGCGTAAGCCAGACATCAGTGCAGAGCGATTTCTATCAGAATCTGGAAAGGCTTCGTCTCACAAAATATAAGACAGTGACAGCGGAGGAATTGCAGCTGGATCTGAGAGAAAAATTGACCGTAAAATCAGAAAAAGCCGCTTTTTTGGATTTGGAACGATCATTTTTCTTACATAGGCTGCGAGTGTTGGGAATTTCTTTTGCAGTGATGCAGAATGTTTCGCAGGAAAGAGCAACTTGGGCTGAGAAATGGATCTTGCGATGGACACCAGAGGCAGAGATTCAGATTGTTGAGACTGTATTAAAGGGAGATACGATCGCACAGGCAGCTTCCTTTGAATTGCAGGAGAGGATTGAGAAGGAAAAGAATATTACGGTTGCAGCATCTGTGATTGAAGAAGCATTTTTTTGTGGTATGCCGGCATCTGTGCGCTATGCGACCAGAGTCTTGCAGGAGATGGCAGTAGATGCAGCTTCTATACAGGAAATTGCAAAAACGGCAAGAAGTCTTTCTATAGCAATACAGTATGGGGATATTCGAAGATTGGATGCAGCACCGCTTCTCCCACTTTTATCTCAGTTATTTTTACGTGCATGTCTGATCTTTCCAGACAGCTGTATCTGTGATGATGCAGCTTCTAAGAGTGTGTCAGAGGCTATGGAAAGCATAAACGAAGTGGTTTTACATCATGATTTTTTGGAAGAGGAACGATGGATTCAGGTTCTTGAGGTGATCGCCCAGAGAGATGATCTAAATACCAAGTTGTCAGGATTTGCGGCAGCTATTCTTCTGGAGAGAGGAAAGATGGATAGTGTAGAACTTGGACGTGAGGTAGAAAGAAGGTTATCTCGTGGAATTCCGGCAGAATTAGGAGCGGGATGGTTTGAGGGGCTGGCGCTAAAGAACCATTATGCATTGATTGCCCGTATGACACTTTGGGAAAAATTGAGTGATTACATGGATACGCTAGATGAAGAAGAATTTAAAAGAGCTTTGGTATTTTTAAGAAGAGCATTTGCAGACTTCTCATCAGCAGAGAAAAATGACATTGCAGAAAATCTGGGAGAAATCTGGAAAGTGAACCCACAGCAGGTCAGTGAAGTATTAAATGAGACATGGAATGAGACTCAGAAGGAAGAAATGCTGGAAAGTTTGGATGGATTTGATTTTGATGATATATAGAAATGATATAGTAATTATATATGGTAATGACATATGAGCATATTCCATTATTGTATGTTTAGAAAGTTCACACGTTAAAACGAAAAGATAGGACCGTATCATTGAATGAGAGGAGAAAACGGCAGATGGATCAAAGAATATCATATGAAAAAGATACTGTAAGTTCCAATGATATAGAAAATCAAAATGATATAATGGAACGGATTAGACGTTGGCGCTTGATTTTGGGAGCGCAGAGCCAGAATCGTTTTTCCTCAATGAATCAGGAGTGGGAACTTACAGAAGAGCAGCTTTTGATGGATCAGGCATTGGCAGCAATCTATAATAAAACATCAGAGGGAGGATTTGGCAATCCGTCGTCCGGAGCAGGGGGAGGTCATGGTCCTTCCAATCCACAGATCACAAAATGGTTGGGAGATGTACGCACATTGTTTGACAAAGACCTTGTAAAGATCGTGCAGGCTGATGCAATGGAAAGATGTGGTTTAAAACAATTGCTTTTAGAACCAGAACTTTTGGAACACTTAGAGCCGGATGTCAACTTGGCAAGTACTCTGTTAATGTTAAAAGATCAGATTCCCAAGCGTTCCAAGGAAAGTGTCAGAACATTTATTCAAAAGATCGTGGAGGAGATCAACAAACTTTTGGAGACGGATATCCGCCGTGCTATAACGGCAGCAGTCAATAAAAGGCAGCATTCTCCGATTCCGTCTGCCAGTGCGCTTGATTTTACATATACGATCAAACGAGGATTGAAGAATTATAATCCACAGCTAAAAAAAATCATTCCAGAACACTTTTACTTTTTTGACAGAACTTCCACAACAGCTGCCAATAAATATACCATTATTTTAGATGTGGATCAGAGTGGTTCTATGGGAGTGTCTGTGATCTACTCTTCTATTATGAGCTGTATTTTAGCCAGTATGGTATCCATAAAGACCAGAGTTGTGGCATTTGATACTAATATTGTGGATTTAACGGAAAAATGCGAAGATCCGGTGGATTTACTATTTGGATTTCAGCTGGGTGGGGGAACAGACATTAACAAGTCGGTTGCCTACTGTGAACAATTTATTGAGAATCCTAAAAAAACGCTGTTTTTTCTGATCACAGATCTGGAAGAAGGAGGAAATCGTGCTGCTTTACTCAGAAGGCTTCGGGAGATGAAAGAGTCTGGGGTTACTGTGATCTGTCTTCTGGCGATCGCAGATGGCGGAAAACCTTATTATGATGCACAAATGGCAGCTAAAGTAGCAGGAATGGGTATCCCGTGTTTTGCATGTACGCCTGAAAAATTGCCCGAACTTTTAGAGAGATCTTTAAAAGGTCAGGATTTAATGGCAATGCAGAAAGAATTTGAGAAAAAGAAGTAAAGAAAAACAAGTAAAGAAAAACAAGTAAAGAAAAACAAATAAAAAGAGAAAAATGAATAAAAAATAACGAATAAAAAATAACAAATAAAAAATAGAGAAAAAGCAAAAAGTACCGTATCATCCGTTTTTGAATGATATGGTACTTTTGATTTTACCCATTAGAATATCAGTTTATATACGGATACGGATTTGGTAAAATTTTAAATCCAACCACCGTCTAACTGGATGATCTGACCAGTCAGATAATTTTCTTTGTATCCCAGATGATAGGCAAGATCAGCGACTTCTTCAGCTCTGCCAAGTCGTCCGGCAGGAATTTCGTCAACCAAAGCCATCAATTCTTCTTCCTCTAAAAACTGGTTCATTTCTGTATCGATTGCACCACAGGCAATGGCATTTACCTGAATATGACTTGGAGCAAGTTCCTTGGCAAGTGCCCTTGTGAAAGCATTAATACCACCTTTGGATGCAGAGTAAGCAACCTCTGTGGATGCACCACATATTCCCCATACAGAAGAAATATTGATGATTTTACCACTTTGACGGCTTACCATATCAGGAATTGCCAATTTGGAACAGTTAAATACTGAGGTAAGATTGGTACGGATCACTCTGTCCCAATCTTCTTCCTTCATATCCTGTAAAAGACCAATGTAGGATATGCCAGCATTATTGACGAGGACATCGAGAGGACCAAAGTGTTTTTTGATCTTGTCAAACAGATTCTTACAGTCGTCCATATTTCCCATGTCTCCCATAAAAGCAAGACAGGGAACTTGATAGGATTCGATCAATTTTTTTGTCTGCATCAAACGCTCTTCATTTTGAATGCAGCTGATCGCAACCTGATACCCCTTTTTTGCAAATTTGATTGCGACAGCTTTACCAATACCGCGGGAAGCACCCGTGACCAAAACTGTTTTTCTAGCCATAAAAATACCTCCTCTATCATTTTCTTCCTAAAAATCAAGTAGATTATTTACAGCAGATATCATATAATGAAACAGAGAAAACCTTTCTTCTAACATGTATCTTATGATCTTAAATATTTAGAAGAAGGAAAAACTCACAAGTAAATTCCATATTGACCTGCATGGATTGATATAAGTCTATATTCATCCAATTATGTAGGATGGGCAATTCACAATACTGTAAGGAAAAAATTAAAAATATTAAGGAATTATTACATTCTCTTATGGTATACTATACGAAATGATATCAAGATCAGAAAAAGAAAATCTGATGCCCTGTATCATCTAATAAAATCAGTATAACAAAGTGCAGGGATACTGTCAATTATCCAATATGTCCTACCCCCCTGCATTCGCTGTGGGGAGTGTCAAATCAGCCAAGTAAACGGATTGGTTCTATAGCAGATCGACACTATGGATACAAAAATCAGAGGAATAGAAAGGTGAACAAATATATGTATGATTTAATTATTATTGGCTCAGGACCAGCAGGTCTTTCTGCTGCGATTTATGCAACAAGAGCACAGTTGAATACGTTGATTCTGGAAAAAGAAGTAATGAGCGGAGGACAGGTATTGAATACCTATGAGGTAGACAATTATCCGGGACTTCCGGGGATCAATGGATTTGATATGGGAATGAAGTTTAGAGAACATGCGGAGAAATTAGGAGCGCATTTTGAGGAAGACACAGTCCTTTCTATAGAAACTTTAGAAGAGAGCCAAAAAGAGCTGGAGGCAGCAGAGGTTTCTTCCAAATCAGAAAGTGGTTTCAGAATTGTGGGAGAGAACGGGGAATATGAAACTAAGACAATGGTGATTGCCACAGGTGCAAGCCACAGAAAATTAGGAGTAGACGGTGAGGAGAGACTGGTGGGACATGGAGTCTCTTATTGTGCTACTTGTGATGGGGCATTTTTTAGAAGCAAAACAGTTGTTGTTGTAGGCGGAGGAGATGTGGCGCTGGAAGATGCGATTTTTCTGGCAAGAGGATCTGAAAAAGTATATCTGATCCATAGAAGAGATGCATTCAGAGGTGCGGCTGTTCTTCAGAAGAAAGTCATGGAGACAGAGAATATTGAAGTCATCTGGGATAGTGTGGTAGATAAGATCGAAGGAGAAAATCAGGTAGAGCAGGTTCAGGTACGCAATGTAAAAACTAATGAAGTGACAGAGCTCCCAGTACAGGGTATTTTTATTGCGGTGGGTATTCAGCCGAACACAGAAGTATTCCGTGGATTTGTAGATATGGATAAACAGGGATATATCGTAGCTGGTGAAGATGGAAAGACATCCACTGAGGGAGTTTTTGCAGCAGGAGATGCAAGAACAAAGATGCTTCGCCAGATCGTGACAGCAGCTTCAGATGGAGCAAACAGTGTGACAAGTGTGGAGAGATATTTGGCAGAGCGTGGATAAAGCTCCTATTTTGGGAGATTTTGAGCAAATGAACAGGAATTAGGATGCATAAAGAAAATGGAAAGTGTGGAGACAGATGAAAAAGACTTGGATAACATGCATGGCAGTATCTTTTTGTATACTGTATACGATTCCCGTGACATCTATGGCAGCTGGGGCAGGAGGACAGGAGACAGTAATGCTTTTTGCCAAAGAGAACAAAGAGGGATTGGCGACAAATCAGCAGATGTCTTATGATGAGGTGGCGATCAGTCAGGTAAGCAATTATGTCAATGTCCGTGCAGAGGCGAACACAACAAGCAGTATTGTTGGTAAGATTTATAATAATTGTGCTGCTAAGATCATAAATACCGTAGATGGAGAAGATGGAAAGTGGTATGAGATTGAATCCGGAAATGTAACCGGTTATATAAAAGCACAATATTTTATTACTGGGGATGAGGCAGAGACACTTGCCAAAAAGGTTGGGACAGAATTTGCCAGAATTAAGAATGCGACAACATTGCGCCTTCGTGAAAAACCAAGTCTGGACAGTAAGACTTTGACACTTCTGGCAGAGGGGGCAGAGTATATTGTTGAGGAAGAAGAGGAGGCTTTTGCAAAGATTTCTGTGGATACAGACCTGACAGGATATGTATCAAAGGATTACATAGAAACATGGGTAGTTTTTGATACAGCGGTCACATTAGAAGAGGAAGAGAAAAAGAAAGAAGAGGCGGATAAGTTAAAGCAGGAGGCAGATGAGGCGATCAAACAGCTTGAAGAAGTAAAACAGGCGCAGGCAGGCAGTCAGGAGCAGCAGCCGCAGAAGCCAGAAGGTGAGCAGAATCTTTCTAATAACCAATCTACGAATGTCCCGACAGGAGGAAATGCATCATCTTCAGGTTCTAATCTGATCGAGGCAAATCCACTGGGACAGAACAATTCATCTTCTACAGGACAGCCAGGAGTACCATCTTTGGGGGCAGGTGAGAATGAAGAAATTCCGTCCAAGAATTCGGACGCAAACAGTGGAACACAGATCCCGTCACCGGGAAGCGGAACAGAAAATGCAGGACAGGAAAGTTCTAATATCATATCTGGAAACGGTCCAGCAGGAGGAAATAACAACTCTGGTTCTTCAAATTCAAATCCTTCTGGAAACAAGGAAGTGGAGACAGCAACCCGTACTGCGATCGTAGCATATGCAAAGCAGTTCTTAGGTAATCCGTATGTTTATGGGGGAACTAGCTTAACAAATGGAGCTGACTGTTCCGGATTTGTACAGAGTATTTTTAAGCATTTTGGAATTACTACAGGGCGTTCTTCCAGAGATCAGGCTGCAAATGGCAAGACAATCGCAGTGAAGGATGCACAGCCAGGAGATCTGCTGTTCTATGCAAGTGGTGATTATATCAATCATGTTGCAATTTATATTGGAGGAAATCAGGTAATCCATGCCAGCAACTCTAGGACAGGTATTATCATTTCACCAGCAAATTACAGAACTCCATGTAAGGCAGTGACATTTTTGGACTAGAACAGGATAAAAGTATTTAATTGAAATAGAAAAGAAAAATCCAATGAAGTATAAGGGCAGCCGTTTCATTTTGCGGCTGCCCTTTGTGATGTACATTTTTTGTGTTGAAAACTACGATTTGAGGTGATAAAATGAGAAAAATAAAAATTGATAAATGAGATAGATGAAAATTGGTAACGGCAAATAAACGGAAAAATGATAAAAGTAAAGAAGATAAATAGAGAAAACTAGAGAAAAGGAAAGGAATGAGATACTATGGCAACATTTGGATTTATTGGGATGGGTAACATGGGATATGCTATTTTAAAAGGTTTACTGAAAGAATATGATCCTAAAGAGCTGGTTTTTACCGACATTGATAAAAACAGGGGATGGAAAGTTCAGGAAGAGACTGGTGTGAGATTTATTTCAGGCAATGCAGAGTGTGCAAGTAAGGTGAAATATCTGGTATTAGCAGTCAAACCACAATATTATGATAGTGTTTTAAAAAATATCCAATATATTATAAAACCAGAGCAGGTTGTCATATCTATAGCGCCAGGAATTACCGTAGATGCACTGAAAGCAAAATTAGGATTAGATAAGAGGATTGTCCGTGCCATGCCAAATACACCAGCACTGCTTGGAGAAGGTATGACTGGTGTATGTTATAATGATGCAGAGTATACGAGAGAAGAGAGGACAATACTGGAAAGATTCTTCTGTTCTTTTGGTAAAATGGAGAAGGTGGAAGAACGTTTGATGGATGCAGTGGGAAGTCTGAGTGGTTGTTCTCCTGCATATGTGTATATGTTGATTGAAGCAATGGCTGATGGAGGAGTAAAATATGGTCTTCCAAGAAAAACAGCATATCAGATGGCAGCACAGACTGTTTTGGGAAGTGCAAAGATGATATTAGAGACCGGAATGCATCCAGGTGAATTGAAAGATATGGTCTGTTCACCAGGAGGAACAACAATAGAAGGAGTCAGTGCTTTAGAGGAATATGGTTTTAGAAACTCTGTGATTAAAGCGATAGATGCCAGTTATGAAAAAACGATGCAGTTAAAAAAGTAAAGTAAAAAATCTGTGTGAGCCCGATAAGAAAGAATTCGGATAAAAACGTAGTTTTATTTCATTATCGGGTATCATTTTTGACTTAAATCCTACCTTGACAGTAGGAAATATTTGTGATATGATTTTTTCCAGAAAAGATATCAGAAATTTGACAAGTGAATGAAAACCAAACAGAGTCATGATAATAAGATTTATGAAGTTTTGGAGGAAATAGTTAATAGAATGAAACTTTCAACCAAAGGAAGATATGGAATGCGTGCCATGTTGGATCTTGCTTTGTATGGACAGGAACAGCCAGTTTCTATCCGAAGCATTTCGCAGCGTCAGGATATCTCTGAAAGCTATTTAGAGCAATTGATCGCAAAACTGAAGCGTGCCGGTTTGGTGGAGAGCGTCCGTGGAGCCGGAGGGGGATATCAGCTTACTAAGCCAGCTTCTGAGATTTCAGTAGGTGAGGTATTATATGTATTGGAAGGAAATTTAAATCCTGTGGATTGCAACGAAATATCCTCAAATGGTGGATGTAAACATAAAGAACACTGCCTTTCCAAGTATGCATGGCAAAAAATTTATCAGAGTATTCAAGATACCGTAGATCATATGTATTTGAGTGAACTGTTACAACAACAGGAATCCGATCATAAAGAAATAGAAAATCAAGAAGTGAAATAAGTTAATAAATGTGATTGAATGTGTTTCAATATATTTTTGGAGGCTATAAAACATGACAGATAAAAGATGGATTTATTTAGATAATGCTGCAACAACAAAGATGAACAGTGAAGTTGTGGAGGCAATGCTGCCATATATGACAGAGGAATATGGAAATGCCTCAGCGATTTACAGTTTTGCTGATTCTGGGAAGAAAGCATTGGCAGAAAGCCGACAGATCATGGCAGATATTTTAGGCTGTGAGAGCCGTGAGATTTATTTTACGGGATGCGGAAGTGAGTCCGATAACTGGGCAATCAAGGCAGCAGCAGAGGCATATGCAGCAAAAGGAAATCATATCATTACCACAAAGATTGAACACCATGCTGTACTCCATACCTGTCAGTGGCTGGAAAAGCACGGAATGGAAGTGACATATTTGGATGTGGATGAGAATGGTCTTGTAGATCCCAAAGCCGTGGAAGAAGCAATCCGTCCGACAACTATTCTGATCAGTATTATGTTTGCCAATAATGAGATCGGAACAATAGAACCGATCCGTGAGATTGGCGAGGTTGCAAAAAAGCATGGTATTTTATTCCATACAGATGCAGTGCAGGCGTTTTGTCAGATCCCGATTTCTGTGGATGAATGCCATATTGATATGCTGAGTGCGAGTGCCCACAAATTGAATGGTCCAAAAGGAGTAGGTCTTTTGTACATCCGTCAGGGAGTAAAAATCCGCTCCTATCTGCATGGAGGCGCACAGGAGAGAAAACGTCGTGCAGGAACAGAGAATATTCCGGGAATCGTTGGATTTGCAAAGGCAGCTTCCATAGCGATCAGCAACAGAGAAGAGAGAACCAGCAAAGAGAGAGAATTAAGAGATTACTTGATCGATCGGGTTCTAAATGAAATTCCATTTAGTCGTCTGAATGGAGATAAAGAGAAACGTCTTCCAGCGAACGCAAATTTTAGTTTTCGTTTTATAGAGGGAGAGTCCCTTTTGATCAAATTAGATAAAGCCGGAATCTGTGGTTCAAGTGGTTCTGCATGTACATCCGGATCACTGGATCCATCCCATGTATTGTTAGCAATTGGTCTGCCCCATGAGATTGCACATGGATCTTTACGTCTGACACTAGGCAGTGATACCACAAAAGAAGATTTGGATTATGTGGTAGATCAGTTAAAGAAGATTGTAGAGGATTTAAGAAATATGTCTCCTCTTTATGAGGATTTTGTTAAGAAAACACGATAAAATGAGCGGTGAGAAAGAGAAAAGAGAGAAACGGGAGGTTATCATATGTATACTGAGAAAGTAATGGATCATTTTCAGCATCCAAGAAATGTAGGAGAGATTGAAAATGCCAGTGGAATGGGAACAGTTGGAAATCCTAAATGTGGCGATATTATGAGAATTTATTTGGATATTGATGAAAATCAGGTGATCCGTGATTGTAAATTCAAGACATTTGGCTGTGGAGCAGCAGTGGCAACCAGCAGCATGGCAACAGAACTGGTAAAAGGAAAGACGATTCAGGAAGCTATGAAAGTGACAAATAAAGCAGTGGCAGAGGCATTAGATGGTCTGCCTCCCGTTAAGATGCATTGTTCCCTTCTTGCAGAGGAAGCGATCCATGCAGCTTTGTGGGATTACGCACAGAAGAACCACATCACGATTGAAGGATTGACGCAGCCGAAAGATAATATTGAGGAAGAAGAGGACGAGGAATATTAAAATGGAACCGGTAAAGCGATTAAAAAGGGAATTAGTATATCAGGGAACAATTTTAGATGTATATAAAGATACCGTGGAGGCAAACGGTCATAAAGCAGAGTGGGATTTTATCCATCATCATGGAGCTGCTGCTGTAGTTCCAGTTACAAAAGAGGGAAAGATTTTGATGGTTCGTCAGTACCGCAATGCATTGGATCGTGAGACATTGGAGATTCCGGCAGGCAAGCTGGATAGCCCAGATGAACCTAAAATAGAATGTGCTTATCGGGAGTTGGAGGAAGAAACTGGTTATAGATGTGAGCAGTTGGAATATCTTTTAACTGTAAATACTACGATCGCATTTTGTGATGAGGCAATTGATATTTTTGTTGCGAAAGATCTGATTCCTTCTCATCAACATCTGGATGAAGATGAGGTGATCAACGTAGAGGCATGGGATCTGGAAGATTTAAAACAGCTGATCTATAGTGGAAAGATGACAGATGGAAAGACAGTTGCAGCAATCATGACCTATGCAGCAAAATATATGTAAGAATACACTAGATTTTAAACAGGAAGCTCCGATTTCTATAAGTTGGGGAAATTCACTATGTGTTAAAAATAGAGTGGCTTGATCTTAAAACATATTTTTATAAACTCCGGCGTAGACTGTGATAAGAAAGAGAAAATCACAGTGTGTGCCGGAGTTTTTATGAAAATGCATAAAAAAATGGATACAAAAATTCTGACAAGACCTGAATGGCAGATTTTGCTTCTGTTTGTGATCGGCATTGCAGGAGGAACAATCTATGGAAATCTGGTTGGAAAAGAGATGCTCTTTGCGGGACTTTCTCTGTCATTTATGTTCCCTATAGATAAAAGAATACTTTTTCATACAGTTTTTGGGCAGAGGATGGCAGAGACAGCCATTTTGTGGCTGGCAGGAATAACAGAGATTTCTGTGGTATTCGTATTGCTTTTGGTGATGGGATATGGATTTTTGTCAGGATTGCTCTTGACAGTCTGTGTATTACAAAAAGGTATCTTTGGAATCTTATTGTTTTGGGGCATGATGTTGCCTCAACATCTTATATATGTGCCAGTATGGTATCAGATGAGTCTTTGGGGATATCAACAAAACCATCATTCCAGATGGCTTGGAATGATAAGTGCAGTGTTGATGATATTTGTGGGAAGTCTGACAGAAAGCTGCCTAAATCCAATAGTTTTGGGCTTCTTCATTTGGATTATTCCATAAAATGGGCAAGGTGGAAGACAGAAAGGTAAAAATTTTGTAAAATTTATTTTGGTAAAATTTTCACAACATATTGCCTGATGCGTTTTACATAAGGTCAATATGTTGTATTTTGGGGTCTGAATGCAAAAAAATAGGAAAATATTGTAAAAAAATGTGTTTGCTTTTATGAACATTTGTAGATATAATAACACCAGTGCATAGGCATGAGATTGTCTTTGCACATAAAAAAGGCTTTGATGGAAAGACGTAGGGAATGCGTATGACAGAAGAAATAAGACAGTTTATCGAGTATTTAGTGAAAGAAAAGTCTCAAAGAACACAGAAGTTTCATATCAAAGAGATTTGTTTCAGATGGCAGACTATTTAGAAAGCCAGGGAATTCATCAGACTGAAAAGGTAACAGAAACCAGTTTGAATTCGTATATTTTATATTTGGAAAAAGAAGGGCGTGCAGCCACAACGGTTTCCAGAGCAATTGCTTCCATGAGAGCTTTTTTCCATTATGCGGTTCGTGAACATTGGATTCAGGAAGATCCGTCAGAATTTTTAAAAGCTCCCCGCATTGAAAAAAAACTTCCTGATATTTTATCACAGAAAGAAGTGGAAATGCTCTTAGCACAGCCCTCAGGGAACAGTTTAAAAGAAATAAGGGACAAGGCTATGTTGGAATTGATGTATGCGACAGGTCTGCGTGTGTCAGAACTGATTGGTCTATCCGTAGATGATCTAAATATGTCCGTTGGTTTTCTGAGATGTCGAGATGAAAAGAAGGAACGCATGATTCCTTTTGGTAAAACGGCAAAGGCAGCTCTTAGCCGTTATTTGGAGAATGCAAGAGAACGCCTTTTAAAAGGCAATGAGAGCAACTTGCTGTTTGTCAATTGCAGTGGAAAGGCAATGAGTCGTCAGGGCTTTTGGAAGATCCTCAAACACTATGGAGAGATGGCAGATATTAAAACTGCGATCACACCGCATACATTGCGCCATTCATTTGCTGCACATCTTTTGAGCAGCGGAGCAGATATCCACACTGTGCAGACGATGATGGGACATGCTGGAATTGGAAGTACACAGATGTATGCTGCGGTTGCCACAAAGAAGAATAAGGGTTATTAATCAGATTCGCTATGTAAAGGCGAGGACGTGTAATAAAAGCAATCAAAAAGAGACAGGACTATCAGGCAGATATAAATCGGATAGTCCTGTCTCTTTATATAAAAAATAAAACAAATGAACTTTCTTAAATACTTTCTGCAATGTCATAGATCAGGCGTTCTGTCTCTTCCCATCCAAGACATGGATCTGTGATAGACTGACCATAGCAAGTACCGCCTACTTTTTGGCTTCCTGGTATGAGATAACTTTCGATCATAAGACCTTTCACAAACTGCTGAATATCCTTGGAATGTCTGCGGCTGTGCAGGACTTCTTTTGCAATACGGATCTGCTCCAGATACTTTTTGTTTGAATTAGAATGATTACAGTCTATAATACATGCAGGATTCAACAGATTTCTCTGGCTGTACAGTTCAAAAAGCAAGGTGAGGTCTTCATAGTGATAGTTAGGAATGCACTGTCCATGTTTATTGACTGCACCACGCAGGATGGTATGGGTCAGTGGATTTCCAGTTGTCTGTACTTCATAGCTGCGGTATAGAAAATCATGTGGATGCTGTGCTGCATAAACAGAATTGAGCATAACAGTTAAGTCACCGCTGGTTGGATTTTTCATACCTACTGGAACATCAATTCCGCTTGCTACCAGACGATGCTGCTGATTTTCTACAGAGCGGGCGCCAACTGCAATATAAGAAATTACATCAGACAAGTAGCTTAGATTTTCAGGATACAGCATTTCATCTGCGGTAGTAAATCCAGTCTCTTGAATGACACGCATATGAAGATTGCGGATCGCTAAAAGTCCTTCATACATATTTGGGAGTTTAGAAGGATCTGGTTGATGGAGCATCCCCTTATATCCTTCCCCTGTAGTTCTTGGTTTATTTGTATATACACGAGGAATCAGGACAAGACGGTCACTGACTTTTTCCTGTACTTTTGCCAAACGGGAGACATAGTCACAGACAGAATCTGCATTGTCAGCAGAGCAAGGACCAATGATTAAAAGAAATTTATCACTCTCACTGGTAAAAATTTTGCGGATCTCCTCATCCCTTTTTTCCTTTTGTGGAATATATTCTGCTGGGAGAGGGAGCCTTTCTTTGATTTCCTCTGGGGAAGGAAGTTTATGAGTAAAATTGAATCCCATAGTGTATACCTCCATAAAATAGTAAGGATATTACCGTCAAGACATACTATGTGTCGATAGAATCCTTGTAGTAGAGCCATTTGTGGGGGCAATACCATGAGGATGTTTTGTTAAGACAATTGTAAATTGACGGCTATGTAATTGTTTATTATAATATAGAAGCATTGATTCCACAAGGGCAAAGCCAGATAAAAGTAGGCTTTTGTGGGATATAATGCAGAATAAACACTCAGGGAGGATTTGCAATTATGAGAAAATGGACAGGAATTTTATTTGCAGCTGTTATGATGGCACAGCTTACAGCTTGTGGACAGGGAAATAATGCAATTGAATCAACAACAGCACAGACAACTGTGGAGTCTACAGAAGCAGAAACCACAGTTTTGGAGACAGAGAGCGAGACTGGCAGCGAGAGCGGGGAAAGTGCAGAGAGCAATCAGTCAGAAGATGAGACCTTGAATAAGATCCATGAATCAGTGAAAGAGGTATATGGGGAAGATTACATTCCAAGTATGCCATATGATGATGAGATGCTTATGCAGGTGTTTAATGTAGATCCAGCATGGTGTGAAGCATATATTGCAGAAGGACCTATGATGAGCGCTCATGTAGATACTTTTATCGGTATCAAGGCAGCAGAGGGGATGGGAGACAATATTGAGAAAGCATTGACTGAGTATCAGGATATGATGATCAACAATTCCATGCAGTATCCTATGAATCAGCTGAAGGTGCAGGCATCTCAGGTAGTTCGTCATGATGACTATGTATTCTTTGTTCTGCTGGGACATATTCCGGAAGACGTAGAGGATGAAGAAGCAGGATTGGAAGCTGCAAAGGAGAGCAATCAGAAAGCAGTAGATACAATTGATGGATTTTTTAAATAATCAATAAAAACCGCCTCAGGAACTGGAAGATACTGTTTGGATTTTCCATTACTCCTGAGGCGCTACTTTTTATGGATGTTATGCTGTGCTGTATAGAATGATGTCCGCTCATTTTTCTACGAAAAATGGCTGCTTTTCGGTGTTTTGGCGGGGCTCAAGTTCAAAAATTCTCCTGCAAGCCAGCTTTTATCGGATTTGTTGACCTTTTGACCCTAGTATCATAGAATTATTTATGACTGTCAAAGTGAAAAGAGATGTTCTATAAGAATTTTGACACCCATTCCGATGAGGATCAAGCCACCAGCAAATTCGGCTTTTGATTTGAATTTTACTCCAAAGATATGACCAATTTTGACACCGAGTGCGGAAAGAGAGAAAGTGATGATTCCGATAAAAGAGATTGCTGGAATGATCTGGACATTTAGAAAAGCAAAAGTGACACCCACAGCAAGGGCATCAATACTTGTGGCGACAGCGAGCATCGTCATGGTGCGTACACTCATGTCATCAGGCGGACATTCTTCCTCCTCTTTAGAGAGGGCTTCACGGATCATATTGATACCAATGATGGAAAGAAGGATAAATGCGATCCAATGGTCAATGGAAGTGATAGCATCTTTAAAGCTGATACCTAAAAGATAACCAACAAGAGGCATTCCTGCCTGAAATCCTCCAAAATAAAGACCAGTGACAATAGCTTTTTTCCAGTTCATCTGTTTCATGGCAAGTCCTTTACAGATGGAAACAGCAAAAGCATCCATAGAGAGTCCAACTGCAATGATAAATAGCTCTGCCAAATTCATTTTAGTACCTCCTAATAGAAAACAGATATCACAGTACTTTACACGGACATACTCAGGTAATCCTGTAGATCACAAACAATATTCCGAGGCACATGTGTTCCCATATTGTAAGGCAAAAAAGGAGAGGGTGTCAAGAAAAAAGGAGAGGAGTTTAAAATCTGTTCAACAGGAAATAGAATTTTGTGTAAATTGATACTTGCCAATATGCAAGAAAGTGTGATATTATAATCGGAGTTTGCACGCAGAATACGAATGTGCGGCTGAGAAAGACAAGTGTTGGGATAAGAGAATCACCCATAGAAGGAGGATGCGCATGAAACCATATGCAGAGATGAGTAATGAAGAATTACTGGAATTAAAAAGAGAGCTGAAGGCAAAATATCATGATTATCAGGAGCAGTCCCTGAATCTGAATATGTCCAGAGGAAAGCCAAGTATTGCACAGCTGGATCTTTCTATGGGAATGATGGACGTTCTGAGCAGTACAGATGATCTGACATGTGATGATGGAACAGATTGTAGAAATTATGGTGTATTGGATGGAATTGATGAGGCGAAAGAACTTTTGGCAGATATGATGGAAGTAAATCCTAATACTATCATCATTTACGGAAACTCCAGTCTAAATGTTATGTATGACACAATTTCACGTTCTATGACACATGGTGTGATGGGAAGTACTCCGTGGAGCAAATTGGATAAGGTAAAATTCCTCTGTCCAGTTCCGGGATATGATCGTCATTTTGCTATTACAGAACATTTTGGGATTGAGATGATCACCGTTCCGATGACCCCAACAGGTCCGGATATGGATATGGTAGAGCGCCTTGTAAGTTCTGATGAGGCGATCAAAGGAATCTGGTGTGTTCCAAAATACTCTAATCCACAGGGAATTTCTTATTCTGATGATACGGTTCGCCGTTTTGCAAGATTGAAACCGGCAGCAATGGATTTCCGTATTTATTGGGATAATGCCTATGGTGTACATCATTTGTATGACCATGAGCAGGATCACTTGATCGAGATCTTGGCAGAGTGTAAGAGAGCAGGCAATCCAGATCTTGTATATAAGTTTGCTTCCACTTCCAAAATCAGTTTTCCAGGATCTGGTATTGCAGCGATCGCAACCTCACACAACAATCTGGAAGATATTAAGAAACAGCTGAAGATCCAGACGATCGGATACGATAAGGTAAATCAGCTGCGTCATGTACGTTACTTTGGTGATATCCATGGGGTTGTGGAACACATGAGAAAACATGCAGATATCCTTCGTCCTAAGTTTGAAGGAGTGATCAATACTCTGGAAAGAGAACTGGGAGGTCTTGGAATCGGCGAGTGGACAAAACCAAAGGGTGGATATTTCATTTCTTTTGAGTCTATGCCAGGATGTGCAAAAGATATTGTTTCACGATGCAAAAAAGCAGGAGTTGTGATGACTCCGGCTGGCGCAACTTATCCATATGGTATGGATCCAAATGACAGCAACATCCGTATTGCTCCATCTTTCCCAGCATTGGAGGAATTGCTGAAGGCAACAGAGCTGTTTGCTTTGTGTGTAAAACTTTCCAGTATTAGAAAAATTTTGAGAGACCGTGAGAATGCAGAAAATGATGTGAAGAACTGCAAGAAGAATCCGATGAAGGAAACTGTGAAAGTGCAGGAAAAAGAACAGATACAGGATAAATAAGAGTAGAATGAAACAGGTGGTCAGATGTTCCTATGGGATGATCTGACCATTTTTCTTTTAAAGGGATTTTGTAAAGAAAAAAATATGGGGCTTTTAGACGGAATGTAATACAAAGGAATCTTTACAACGAAGGGAAGCTATACTAATATATTAGATGTTGGGGTCAGGAGTTCAAAAATCCTCCTGCAAGTAAGATTGCATTGGATTGATTGACCTTTTGACCCTGATATCATATATTATAGACAGATATTTATAGGTAAAATGGGCTTTTTGGTCATAGCCCAAATTTCAGGCAGAAGAAAGTAGGGAAAACAAAAATTATATGGTGAAAAAAATATTAAAAAAAATAGCAACCCCAGAAATTGTGTCATATCTGGTGTTTGGAGTCTTAACGACATTGGTGGACTGGATTGTTTACACTTCCATGCGCCATGAGGGGATAGACTATCGTATGGCAACAGTCGTTTCATGGTTTGTTTCTGTTATTTTTGCTTATGTGACAAATAAATTGTTTGTATTTCATAATTATTCTTTTAGGATAAAGTATTTGATGAAAGAATGTATGGCATTTTTTACCTGCAGGATCTCTACAGGTATCTTTAATATTCTGGCTATGATGCTTCTGGTAAGTGGGATGCATATGAATGAGTATCTTGGAAAAGCATTGATCGCAGTTTTGGTTGTGATCTTGAACTATGTAGGAAGCAAATTGTTTATATTTCACAAATAATAGATAGAATAGGAAGAATGGATATCAGACAAAAGAGTTTTGCCATAAAGAGAAAGGAAGAAAGAATGCAGGAACATGAGATTGAAAAAATATCAAAAAAGCTGGAGGAGATGTTGGATCCGGCGGAACGGTTATCTGGAGTAAGAGGTCCTAGAGTGATGAAAAAGGGAGAATGGAAAGAACGGCACAACCATGACAGAGAGACTGCATGGGATAAGGCAAATTATTCGTTTGATGGTCTGGTTTTGGCTTTCCTGATCCCAATGGTGGTTTTGGTGATCATTTTTGCTCAGAGAGGGATTTTTCCATTTGGAGAAAACAGTTTTTTGAGGACGGATATGTACCACCAGTATGCACCATTTTTCTCTGAATTTAAACATAAGTTGCAGACAGGGGGAAGTTTGCTTTATAGTTGGGATATCGGTATGGGAATTAATTTCTCTGCATTGTATGCCTATTATCTTGCCAGTCCTATGAACTGGCTGATTTTGTTATGTCCTAAGGAATTTGTGATTGAATTCATGACCTATATGATCGTGTTAAAGACAGGACTCAGTGGTCTTAGCTTTGCATGGTATCTAAAAAAACACTGTAAGACCAATCACTTTGGTGTGGCATTTTTTGGGATTTTCTATGCGCTGTCCGGCTATATGGCAGCATACAGCTGGAATATCATGTGGCTGGATTGTATTCTTTTGTTTCCACTCATTATGTTGGGATTGGAACGACTGGTGCACGAAAAAAAAGGTATACTGTACTGTGTGACACTGGGACTGTCCATCTTGTCCAATTATTATATTTCCATTATGATCTGTATTTTTATGGTGATATATTTTGGATGTCTATTGATTTTAGAGAAGAGAAAAACATGGAAAGACTATTTGATCTTATTTGGACAATTTACCGTATACTCCCTGCTTGCAGGAGGAATGGCAGCAGCAGTTCTGCTTCCGGAAATTGTGGTTTTGCAGTCCACTGCATCAGGGGAGTTTAGTTTTCCAAAGAGCTTTACATCGTATTTCCCGATTTTTGATATGATCGCCCGCCATATTGCCAATGTGGAGACAGAAATCGGTCTGGATCACTGGCCAAATATTTATTGTGGCACAGCTGTTTTGATGCTGTTTTTAATGTATCTGGGCTGTCGTCAGATAAAAGTAAAAGAGAAGGCAGTATATTGCGGTCTGCTGTTGTTTTTCTTTGCCAGTTTCTCAATGAATATCCCCAATTTTATCTGGCATGGTTTTCACTATCCCAATAGTCTCCCATGCCGTCAGTCTTTTATCTATATTGCACTGATGCTTTTGGTTTGTTTCCGTGCCTACCAGCATATCAAAGAGATTCCATGGAGTCAGGCAGGGGGAGCATTTCTTGGAGCGGTTGCTTTTGTGATTATGGCAGAAAAATTGATCGAATCAGACCAGTATCATTTTATTGTATTTTATGTGGCGATCCTTTATCTGATCTTATATGCAGGCTGTATTTATCTGTATAAAAGAACAATCATGAAACGGTCTTGGATCGCAGCATTCGCAATGATAATCGTATGTGTGGAAGCCTCCATCAATATGGCGGTAACCAGCATTACAACGACTAGTAGGACTAATTACACGAGAAATGACAAAGACATTGAAATGTTGGTAGATGGTCTTATGCCAGCAGATGACTTTTTCCGTGTAGAGAAGACAGATCGGAAGAGTAAAAATGATGGTGCGTGGGAACATTTCCCTTCTGTGTCGCTGTTTTCTTCTGTGGCAAATGCTGATGTAAGCCAGTTTTTTAAATATATGGGATGTGAGAGCTCTACTAATGCGTATAGTATCACAGGAAGCACACCATTGGTGGATATGTTGTTTGCAGTTCGATATACACTCTGTGAGGAGACATTAGAAGCGCCTTGGATGAGTGAAATAGATTCTTCTGGAGATGTGTTTTTGTATGAAAACTTATACACATTGCCACTTGGTTTTGCAGTACCAACAGATTTTGAGAGTCTTTGGAGATATAAATTGAATCATCCGGCTGAGGTACAGAATAATCTGGCTGAGATTGTTGGAGCTGACCCAGTTCTTGTGGAAATGGCGGGTGTTCAGGAGGACGGGACATATCGTTTGATGGTGGAAGATGAGGGCGAATACTATGCATTTATCAGCAATAAGAAAGTTGATGATGTGACAGCTGAGATTGGAGACAATACAAAAACTTTTGAAAATGTAAAAAGAGGATATTTTCTGGAGCTGGGATATTGTTATGAGAGAACAGAGATCGCACTCAGCACACCAAATAGTGGTCAGAAGATGGAGGCGCAGATCTATCGTGTAGATGAAAATGCTTTGAGACAGGTATATGATGCATTGAGTCGTGAAGGATGGCATTTGACGGAATGGAGAGACACATACCTTGCAGGAAAGATACAAACAGAAGAAGAGAGGCTGCTGTTTACCAGCATTCCATATGATAAGGGATGGACAGTAAAGATAGATGGTGAAAAGGCAGAGACACGGAAAGTGGCAGATACTTTTCTGGGATTTTTAGTTGGATCTGGTGAACATGAAATTACGATGGAATATGAACCTGAGGGTTTGGTTACCGGAATATGGATCACAACAGCAAGTCTGGTCATTTTGTTGATTATAGTAGTAGCAGGAAGGATGCTTCATGGAAATCTTCGGGAACAGAGATGGGAAGAAGAGGAAGAAGAACAAAGAAAGGAACAAGAGGAGAGGAAAAAGAGAGAAGCACAGCTTTTACGATTGCGTGAAAAAAGTGTTGGATTAAAAAGAATGTATAGGGAGAGTCAATCTCTATCAAAAGAAAAAGAAGAGGGCAGAGCAATAGAAGAAAAGGCAGAGGAAAAGACAGAAGAAGAAACAAAAGAGAACACAGAAGAGCTTGAACTGATAGATCTGGAAAACTTTGATGAGAAGACCCAAGAGGATGCACAAGATAAAAATGAGACTGTGTGATGACAGGGAGAGAGGAAAGCTGTAATAGGAATAGGAAAGGTACTACAGATGAGAGAGAAATATTTGGAAAATTTTTATATGATTTTATTTTTTGGGAAAATCAATCGTCGTTCTACAGCAATGAGTATAACAGAAATCAGAAGGAGAGCTTCCAGATTAAATGAGAAACGCTTATCTGAGATCTGTAAATCAAATGAACTGAGTGATATTCATGCTATGCTTTCCAAAATATGCGCTTCTCTGTCAAGAAAACTTCAGACAGAAAAGGATGAAATAAGAATACAGGAGTTGGAATGTTATAAAAAACAGATGCAGAAATTCTGTGGTCTTTTGGCAGCAAAAGATCTGGAATACCTGCCTCAGCTGGGAGAGGATGAGTTGGAGCATGTCCTAAAGATCCCAGGGATTGGAAGATATCTCCTGTCAAATTCTCTAGAACGTGCCTATGAGCTTTTCTATATTCCAAAAACAATTGAAAAGGGGATTAGGCAGCTGATTCCGGAAAAGCCGGAAGATGAATACCCAGAGGCAAGAGAATTAAAGAGAACATTTATCCTTCATGTCGGTCCGACTAACAGCGGAAAAACACATGATGCATTAGAGAGACTCAAGCAATGTGAACATGGGGCGTATTTTGGACCTTTGCGCCTTTTGGCTTTGGAAGTATATGATAAATTAAATGCTGAGGGTGTCAGATGTTCCATGATTACAGGAGAAGAGAGTATTATCACAGAAAATGCTTCCTGTATGGCGTGTACAGTGGAGATGCTCAATGACCATGAATATTTTGATGTGGTTGTAGTGGATGAGTGTCAGATGATCGGAGATTCACACAGAGGAAGCAATTGGACACGGGCAATATTGGGACTTCGTGCAAAGGAGATCCATCTTTGTATGGCACCAGAGGCAGAGACTTTGGTACTCCAGATCATAAAAAGATGTCAGGACGAATATAAAGTCATCCATCATAAGAGAAATACAAAATTAAAGATGGAGAAAAAACAGTATGTTCTTCCGGCAGATTTGGAAAAAGGAGATGCTCTTATTGTATTTTCTAAAAAATCGGTTCTTGCTTTAGCGGCACATCTGGAAAAAGAGGCAGGAGTCAAAGCAAGTATCATCTATGGAAGTCTGCCTCCTGCATCCAGAAGAGAACAGGTACGACGCTTTTTGACAGGTGAGACAGATGTGGTGATCAGCACAGATGCGATCGGAATGGGGCTGAATCTTCCAATCCGTCGGGTGGTTTTTGTTGAGACGAAAAAATTTGATGGGGTGGTGAGAAGAGAACTCAATGCAGCTGAGATCAAGCAGATTGCGGGACGTGCAGGGCGTTATGATCTGTATGAGGAAGGGCTTGTTGCAGCAGTTGACAATATAGAATTGATCGCAGGAGGGATCAGTGGCAATGCGGCTCAGATCCGTCAGGCATATGTCGGATTTCCAGAACAACTTTTGGAACTGCCATCAGATATCGATAATCTGGTCAAGATTTGGGTGGCAATGGATACACCTTATCTATACCGGAAGATGGAGGTAGATGAACTTCTGGCACTTTATCAGGCATTTACCAGCGTCAATGGCAGGAATCTTGGGACTTTTACAAAACAGGAAATTTATAAACTTATCACATGCAGCATTGATCTGAATAATCGATATGTCATGGATCTCTGGAAAGACTATTGCCGTGAGTATCGGGATGTGGAGGCGTTGGATTTTCCATGCACGATCGGAGAAGATTTATATGATCTGGAGAGCTATTATAAAATGTTAGATCTTTATTTCCAGTTTTCCAGAAAAATGGGGATGCCCATTGAGATGGAGATACTGGAGGAGGAAAGGAGATCAACAGAAGAAGAGATCAATCGGATTTTGAAGACAGAGTGCGGCAGTTATACAAGAAAATGTATCGAATGTGGTCGTGAAATGCGGTGGGATTATCCGTTCTCTGTATGTGAACGCTGTCATATGAGAATACAAAGACGCAGGGAAGAGGAAAAAATGGCACGTATATATCGTTATTACAGAGGATAAAAAATAAACGTCTCTCTGAAAGATAGAGAGACGATCATCTTTGTAAAAAAAACATGTTAAAAGAGACTAGACTGGCATAGATGGATGAAATCTATAGCAGCTGAGGTCAGATACTTATTTTTATGGTGTATGATGTAGAAACTGCGTTCGAGCATAGGTTCTTTTAGAGGCAGTACAGAAAGATGTTTTAATCTGACCTCTTCCCGTACAAGAGGCCATGGCAGAAGGGAAATTCCAAGCCCTTGCCTTACAGCATTGATAATGACCTGAGTACTGATACTTTCCCAGAGTGGTTTTACTTCTATTTTGTGGAGGAGCATCAGGCTGTCAAAGAGGTTGCGTCCGGCACTTCCCTGTTCACGCAGGATAAAATCGCAGTTTTCCAGATCATGTATGGAAAGCTGCTTTTTTTTCAAAACAGGATGGTCTGGAGCAGCGATAAAGACCATCGTATTTTTTTTAAATGGTATGGAGATCAGTTGGGAATGGGAAGAATTGCCTTCGATCAGACCAAGATCAATGGAATTTTCAAGAATGGCATCTTCGATTTGACGAAAATTCCGAACTTGAACCTCTATGCGGATATTGGGATGGGTGTCTTGAAAACAATGTACCATGGATGGGAGATTGTCATTTCCAACTGTGACAGTAGCGCCAATGCGGAGTGTTCCAATGGCATCAAGATTTTTTACGGACTGTTCCATTTCATCGAACAGTGAAATAATGTGTGAGGCGTATCCATAGAAAGAATGACCAGTTTCTGTGATACCAAGACGGCGACCGATACGATCAAAAAGGTGTAATCCATAGTAATGTTCCAGTTCCTGAATGGCAAGACTGACAGAAGGTTGGGCAATATGCAGAGATTCCGCAGCTTTTGTGATGCTGCAATAATGATATACGGTAATAAAAATACGGAGATGGCGTAAAGTCATGATATCTTCCTCTTTCGTTAGAATAATATTCTATATAATAAAAATATTATGTATTATATAAAATAATACTATTTTACTTATATAATAACAGGGAGTACAATGATATGCAAGGCGGTCAAAGATAGAATCCTTCATAAAAGAATGAAAGAAATGTGAGGGAAAACGCATGAAAGAATAAGGGGGAAGAAACAGTATGGAAAAAACAGAAAAAACAGTTCCGAAAAGTCGGCTGTTGCTCAAGTTGTTTATTTCAACATTGTATATTAGTGCATTTACGTTTGGGGGCGGTTTTGTCATCATCACGTTGATGAAAAAGAAATTTGTAGATGAACTGCATTGGATCGAGGAAGATGAAATGCTGGATCTGACAGCGATTGCACAGTCCTCACCCGGAGCGATTGCAGTCAATGCAGCAATTTTGGTAGGATATCGGATTGCCGGTGGTGTTGGGATGTTGGTAGCGATTCTTGGAACGATCATTCCGCCTATGGTGATCTTATCAACAATTTCTGTATTCTATACAGCATTTAGGGATAATCAGATTGTTGCTCTGCTTCTGGCAGGAATGCAGGCAGGTGTTGCGGCTGTCATTATGGAAGTGGTCTATACATTGGGAAGGAATGTTTTAAAAGAAAAAAGT
>CAJMNU010000010.1 GCA_905214855.1 uncultured bacterium
TGTTAGGCACGCCGCCAGCGTTCATCCTGAGCCAGGATCAAACTCTCATGTTAAAATTTGATTCTGTTCAAAAAATCGCTTGGCTTCTTTCTTGAACCGTTTTTACTTGGTTTTTGTTCTGAATTCTTCTCAATTCATGGCTGATTCCTTCAGCCTTTCTTTTAAGAAATCTTCAGGGTCTGTGTATTGTTCAGTCTTCTATTCTCAAGGTGCTCTGTTGTTGTTTAGCAGCAACTCTGTTATCTTATCACATTATTTTCTGTTTGTCAACAACTTTTTTAATTTATTTTTTGAAGTTTTTTCAAACTTCCGTGCCGCTTTCGCAGCAACTTTTATATTTTACCACACTTATTTCTGTTTGTCAAGAAGTTTTTTAATTTTTATTTCTAAAAAATTACCATTTTTCTTCTCTATAGAATAGATATTTTTGTGTGTTTTGTCGCCTTATTTGTAAGGCGTATATTATATTATCAAACTTTGCATTCTTTGTCAAGTTTATTTTTCATTTTTTATAAAAATATTTTTTACTTTTTTTCTGACATTATTTTCAAAGCAATTTTCATACCTGTGTCATTCTAAATCAAAATGACTTTTTACTTTCAAGCATGAAAATTGCTTTTAGAAAATCCTTTTATCTGCTCATTAAATTAAAGCAATCACCTGGCGTATACTTGCCATTACAAGCATTTGAGGTAAATTATTTTTATATAAGAAAGAAAGCATAGGACTTTGTTGGATCTGTTCCATCAACTGTGTTCCTATTTCTGTTCCGGAAACTGCTGTTACAGCCAAAAAAACCAGCCATACTACAATCAACCCTTCTGCGCCTCCCATCAAAGCACCTGCCAGTTGGTTTATTCCATGAATGATAGGAAGTTTTGTGATCAGATTCATACATCCAAAAATAAAACGCACTATTAGATAAACACCCAAAAACGTAATCAAGTATGAAATAATATGAATTATGAATACTGTCATATAATTTGTAATATAATCCTGAAATTTCTGCACTCCCAGCGTCCTATATACTTCACTATTATTATTTTCTAAAAGAATACTCTTTAACGCATCTGGCACAGGAAGTTCTTCAATCGTCATCCGTTCATAAGATGGTCGTTTTTCTTCCTGATCCCACATCATTTCTTCTATATTACTTAAATCAAACTTCTTCTCAATCTGTATCTGTATCATCTCATAAAGTGGCGTTCTATCTTTTAAAAAGGTACTCACTTGTGGTGTAACCATCTTAACCAAAAACAAAGACAGGACTAGCGCAACCATTGTCATTGCCATATGCATCAAACCTTTATAATGCCCATATAATACCATTCCAAGCAAAAAAACACCAACTACAATAGTCAGCCAATTTTCCATTTTTGATTCTTCCTTTCTAAAAGAACAGCCCATTAAAAATGGCTCATCAAAAAATATACTATCAAAGAACCGATCATTCACACAGTACAAACTTTTCTATTGCTGCTGCCACTCCATCCTGTTCATTTGACAATGTCACATAATCAGCCTGTGATTGCAGAAAAGAAGAAGCATTCCCCATCGCCACACCAAAATGTGCCATTTGAATCATGCTAATGTCATTCTCACCATCCCCAAATGCCATTGTCTGTTCTGGAGAAACTCCCAAACTCTTTGCTAATGCTAGAATCCCACTTCCTTTTGTCGCATTTTCAGAATTGATCTCTAAATTATTTTTCATGGAAGAAGTGACAATAATCCCTGGTATTTTTTTTAGTTCCTCTCGAACCACTTCTCTTACCTGCATATCACCAAAGAACATGTTCACCTTATCCACATTTTCTGCTCCCTGTGCGACATATTGACAGATATCATCTACCACATCTCTAGTCCGTCTTACAAGATCCTGAATTTCTGGTTTGATATTATATTGATCCATATGATCTAAAAAACGCTGTTCTGATTTTCCGCGTCCTTTCATATAGACATCATACATAACAGGATACTTTTTAGCAATCTCCAAAACCTGTAGTGTCTTTTCAGCTGACAACAATTCCTCATGAAGAACTCTTTTTCCCTGTAAATCTTCTACCATCGCACCATTTACAGTGATAGCATAGCGCACTCCCGGAATAGAAAGCACTTCTTTTGGAATTCCAATTACTGTTCTTCCCGTAGTTGGAACAACAAAAATTCCTTTTTCAATGCATCGCATCAACACCTTTCGGTTTTTCTCTGAAAGGTGTTTTTTTTCATCCAAAAGAGTTCCATCTAAATCTAACGCAATTAATTTTATATCCATATATTCCATCCTAACGCAATCTTTCATTCAAGAAGCATTCTAATCCAATGTTTCATAACATCAAAAATTGATAAAGCCCAAAATGTATCTATTAGGCATCTAATTGATAAAATGGGATTCTTTTAAAATCAATTTTCCATCCTTATCATATCTTGGAGAAAAAATTCCGGCGATCAATCTTCCCAAACTCTTCTTCTCTGCTTTATCAGCTACTTCTTCGATCAAGTTTTCTGCATTTTCTTTCGTCAGCAAAACACCATCTGCATCCATGATCTCAACACGTTCATATAAAGCCAGCAAACTTTTACCTGCAATACTGCAATCAATACTCTTAGCATATTCACAGGCATATTTTGCGAAATCATTGATTGACATAACCTGTGCATGTGGATCGGCATCCTCTTTTGATTTAAGACGCAGCTGCTCTGATCTTGATTCTCTAGTCTCGTTCATTGGCTTTTGAATCATACTCTGACGATTTTCCTGTGTGACCTTCTTCTCCTCCACCGGTTCACGCTGTATTTCACTCTGTCCTGACATTTCCACACTCTGACTGCTTTGAGGCTGTTTTTGGACATACCTCTCCTGTTTGGATGATGATGTTGTTTTAGATGTCGTTACCTTTTCATAAGACATATCATCCTCTTGTATCTGCTCTGTTTTTTCTGCTCCAATATAGGAAAAATATCTTGCAAGCTGAGGATTATGACTGTGAAGGATCTCTAAGTGTATTGGTGTATCCATCAGGACAAAAACAATCCCACTTGTATCATTCTGCAAAAATTCTGCCATTTCTCTCTGAGTATCCATACTCATTCTTGCAGCATCATAAACAATCAGATTTTTCCCTTCCAATTTAGGAAGATAAAACTCCAGTCCTTTTTGATTTAATTTTTCAGAGGAAAGTTTTGCTGCCTGACGTTTTTCCCCTGTCTCTTCTTGGATCTTCTTTAATGCCTTTACAGCTAAATGAAGTCCTACCTCAGGATCAGAAGCCTCGATCATAATGTGATTATAGAGAACATTCTCTTCTTCCAACTCATTTTCTGTTCCCTCATCATCCAGATCTTCCAGCATTTCCTCTTCATATAAATCATTTATTTCAGGTTCTGTTTCTGCAATGTCCTCTCTTACTGGCATTTCCATATGCTGCAACTGTCTTTGTGATTCCTCTAACCTCTCCATCTCTTTCATTTTCTGAGGTGTGATTTTTTGTATATTGACCAGAGTCTCCTCTTCCTCATCTTCATAAGGCATACTTCTTTTGATTGCTGGCATAATCCTAGTTGCCCCCATATCAAAATCCTCTTTTGAGTCTTCCTCTGTCATTTTATTCATTTCTTCTGCAAGATGTTTTTCCACTGCTTCCTCATGCATTGAAACCTGTAATTCCTCGTCTTCTCTTCTTCTCACACGACGGATAACAGGAGCACGCCCAGAACGCACAGCTTGTCCTTCTATTGAATCATCATCCTGATCAACTTCCTCCTGCTGTGGTCTCTCCACTACCTTTACAACAGGGCGATAGGATCTCTCATCTTCATAGTCATCCTGATCAGAAACTGCATATTGATCCATTGATACCTGTTCCTGTCTTCTTCTAAATCTAAGACGACGCTCTGATTCCAGATCTTCTTCCTGTGTCATATAATCTTCATTCTCCTGCCTTTCTTCATAAGCACGACGCATACGATTTGCAGGAGTACTGTATTCTTGCTCCACAGCTTTCAATTTTTCTTCATATTTATCACGATTTTCTACCAAATCCATCTGATACTTGGTCAATGGCGCATATCTCTTTTTCAATTCCATCGCCTTTTCTACATATTTTCCAAGACCAAACATCAACATAATACGATCACAAAGTGCAATGCATTCATCTTCCATTCCTACCTGAGAATATAAGTCTGCCAGTTCATACATCCACTTTTCATCTAATTCCTCATTTATATAACGCTCCAGAGAATGAATCAGCTGTTCTTTTGGCGCTCCTTTTTCTTTCAAAATCTCATATCTAAGCAAGTGCTGACCGGAATCATCCTGTGCCAGATCACAATATTCATGATAATAAGACTCTGCTTCATCTACATTCCCTTCTTTTAACGCCAACTCTGTCAATTTAAACAACAGACGTTTTCCGATCGGAGCACGGTCAAAGGCTAACAGAAGGATATCTTTTGCCTCCTGATACTGTTTATTATTTTCATAAATCTGGGCAACCATTGAAAGAAGTCCTGCATTGCGCACACGTCTCCAGTCAATTCCATCTGCAATCTTCATCGCTGTAGCATAGTCGCCTTTCTTTAGCATTTTTTTCATTTGTTCAACTTTTATGTTAAACTCGTACTTATCCATTCTTTTGCATCTCCTAAAATCATATGACCTACCGACATTTCATTTTATTACAAAACACTACGTAATGAAAATTATCCAATTTGTCCAGAAATATCCTGATTCTATGACAAAAAATGTATTTTCTTAATTCGTCACAACTGCTTATGCAATCGCTACTCGAAATAGCTGATACGCACAGCCTCTATTCCATAGGATTTCTCCATTTGAAACTACTTTTTCATGATCTGGTAACTGCCGTTTACATCTTTATTTCAAACAATATCGTCGCTATATCTCTGTCTTTCATTACAGTTCCACTCTGCCTTCCAAAGCACGCAGAAGAGTCACTTCATCAATATACTCCAGATCTCCTCCCACTGGAACTCCACTGGCGATCCGACTGACACGAATTCCTGTCGGCTTGATCAATTTACTCAAATACATCGCTGTAGTCTCACCTTCCAGACTGGAATTTGTTGCAATAATAACCTCTTTGACATCTCCTTGAAGCCGCTGCATCAATTCTTTTAATTTGATATCCCCTGGTCCGATTCCCAACATTGGAGAAATCGCACCATGCAGTACATGATATACTCCTTCATATTTTCCTGTTTTCTCATATGCTGCTAAATCTCGGGTATTTTCCACCACCATAATTGTCTGATGGTCTCTTTTATCACTGCTGCATATCGGACATAATTCTTTATCTGTTAATGTCAGGCATTCTTTACAATAACGAACATTTGCTTTTGCCTCTGTTATCGCTCCTGCCAGACGGCTCACTTGATCTTGTGGCATATTTATAATGTGAAATGCCAGACGCTGTGCCGTTTTGCTACCAATTCCAGGCAGCTTTCCCAGCTCTTCTATTAATTTTGTGATTTGACTGCTATAATAATCCATTTTAGAATGGGAATCCTCCGCCCAGTCCTCCAAGACCGCCTGTAAACTTAGACATTGCAGCAGCACTTGCTTCTTCCATCTGACGAAATGCTTCATTGGTTGCTGCCATGATCAGATCTTCCAACATTTCAATATCATCTGGGTCTACTACTTCCTCAGATAATTTGACAGCTACCACTTCTTTCTTACCAGAAACTGTCACTGATACAGCACCACCGCCTGCTGTTGCTGTATATTCTTTTTCTTCCAGCTCTTTGGTTGTCTCTTCCATCTGTTTCTGCATCTTCTGAGCCTGTTTTACTAAATTATTCATATTACCCGGCATACCCATTCCGCCCGGAAATCCACCACGTTTTGCCATTTTTTCTTCCTCCATCATCTATTACATTATCAATTTCTAATAAATTTTCTTTGTTTCTCTATGATTCATCTACAATCTGTATATCCATATGAATCGTATTTTCTAACTCTTCTTTTGTAACATAAAGAGTATTTCCAACTTCAGTCAAAACTCCCAATCTTGTCTTAAATGTCAGTTTCTTATGATACTTTTCTTCCACATATCGTTCCAAATCTCCAAGTACACTTGGGCGGCTTCCTATTGCATAATTTGATTCATCCATAAAAACAATACAAAGGCAACTATCTCCGCTTGGCTCTACGATTGTTTCGCGAAAACTTGGACGGATTGATGTTCCCATATCCCTGATGATCTTGCCCCACTCATTGCGGATCAAATTTAAATCATCCATCTGTGCATTGGATATTTCTATTTTTTTCACTGGTCTGGATTCTTCCCTGTCTTCTGATGGCACAAAATCAGACTTCTGTGGCACAGATCTGTTAAAGTCCATGATTGGCTGCTGAGATATGGATGCCGGAATTCCATGTGCTACCATTTCTTCCAGCCTTGCGACCCTATCCAACACAGAATCCAGATTCTGTTCCATCTCTGGTTTGGTTAGCTTAATAAATGCCACTTCAATTAAGATTCTTTTCTGACTTGCATAACGGTTCTGATTTGCAAGATCTGAAAGGACACGGATATAACGCATTAGTGTTTCTGGAGCTACCATAGCGGCTTCTTCCTGTAGCGCCTGCAAATTTTCTGCTGACACATCCAGAAGATCCTCTGCATTGGAGGTATTTTGAACTAACATTAGATTTCTCAAATACCATATAAAATCATTGATAAATTGAGTTAGCTCTCTTCCTTGGATCAATATTTCTTCTATAATTTGAATGCTCTCTTTTGTCTGTTCCTTAATCAAGGCTCTAAACAAACGGCTGAACACACTTGTATCAACAGCTCCCAGTACATCCAAAACAAATTCATATGTCAACTTTTCTCCAAAATGAAATGCAATGCACTGTTCCAGAAGACTGAGTGAATCTCGCATAGATCCATCTCCCATCTTTGCCACAAATCTGAGTGCTTTTTCTTCTGTATCAATTTTTTCTGCATCCATTAATCTTTTCAAATTACCTGCAATCTCATCAACAGAAATCCTCTTAAAATCATATCTCTGACATCTGGATAATACAGTAATCGGTATCTTATGAACTTCTGTGGTTGCTAAGATAAATATAACATAAGAAGGGGGTTCTTCCAAAGTTTTCAAAAGTGCATTAAATGCTCCTGGTGACAGCATATGCACCTCATCAATAATATAAACCCGATATTTCCCATCTGTGGGTGGATATTCCACCTGTTCTCGGATTTCTCTGATATTATCCACTCCATTGTTGGACGCTGCATCAATCTCCACGACATTCAAAGAAGAACCGGATAAAATAGAGCGACAAACAGCACACTCGTTGCAGGGACTTCCATTTATTGGATGCTCACAATTTACTGCACGCGAAAAAATCTTTGCTACACTTGTTTTACCAGTTCCTCTCGTTCCACAAAAAAGATATGCATGTCCAACACGGTCAGAAACTATCTGATTTTTTAATGTCTGTACAATATGATCCTGTCCCTTTACATCCTGAAATGTATTAGGTCTCCATTTGCGGTATAATGCCATATAAGACATATAAAATCCCTGTTCCTTCCTGTTATCCAACTCTATAACTTTTGATTTTTATAAATATTGTATGTCTTTTCTTTATTCATCTCCAAAACTGATTCCAACACTTTTTGCCTGTCTGATAATGGAACTCTTTGGATCTACTGTCTTTAATTTTCCGGCAACTTCTTCCAACGGAATTTTTGTCAATTCATTGTTCTTGATCGCAACCATATATCCATAATCTTTATTTGCGATCAGACGTGCTGCCTCTGCACCTAATCTGGTAGACAGCACTCGATCATATGGACAAGGTTCTCCACCTCTTTGCATATGTCCTGGTACTGTTACACGAATTTCCTGTCCTGTCAGTTCTTCAATCTTAGCTCCGATCTCATACGCAACAGATGGATAAATGGGCGCATTTTTCTTCTTTTCTTTTAATTCTTTCTTGCTAAGCCCTGCATCTTCCTTTGAGATAGCTCCCTCTGCTACTGCCAAAATAGAAAATCTCTTTCCAGCTTTCTCTCTCTTTTTGATTGCTTCTGCTACTATATTCAAATCATAAGGAATTTCTGGGATCAAAATAATATCAGCCCCACCTGCAATCCCTGCATGCAATGTCAGCCATCCCACTTTATGTCCCATAATTTCTACAATAAATACACGTCCATGAGATGCTGCCGTTGTATGGATACAATCAATCGCATTCGTTGCCACATTTACTGCGCTTTGGAAACCAAATGTCATATCAGTTCCCCATAGATCATTATCAATTGTCTTAGGAAGAGAAACCACATTCAGCCCTTCCTCCCGAAGAAGGTTTGCTGTCTTCTGACTTCCATTTCCTCCTAAAACAACAAGGCATTCTAACTTTAATTTATAATAAGTATGCTTCATCGCCTCTACTTTATCTAAACCGTTTTCATCCGGCTGGCGCATCAGCTTAAATGGTTGTCTGGAGGTTCCGAGAATCGTTCCGCCCTCTGTCAGAATTCCGGAAAAATCAGACGGCTTCATAATTCGATAATCTGCATACATCAGACCTTTATAGCCTTCTTCAAAGCCTATAATCTCTACATCATCAAACATTTCATAAAGTGATTTCGCAACTCCACGCATGGTGGCATTTAGGCTTTGGCAATCGCCGCCACTGGTCAACATACCAATTCTCTTCACTTCTTCCACATCCTTTCCATTCTTCTACTTAGATACATTTTTATTACTATCATATATGATTCTTCAATGCTTCTTTAAGTTGTTCATATGCCCTTTTTAATACTCTCCACAGTTAAAACAAGGAGTTTTATGGCATATTTTAGTAATTATAACGCAAACGACTTCCAGCGACAAGCGTTTTTCCTTTTTTGATAAAAAAAACTCGCTATATCAGTGTTTTTCTGGTCACTGATCAGCGAATTCCCGTCTAGTTTGTTAAGATTATAGTGTTTATTTAAAATCCGCGCGATTTACTTTGAACAACTTCCATAAGCGTTACCCTGACAGTTAACTCAGTCCAGGCTGCCTTGCGGCACACAGAAGATTCCACTTAGTGCTGCTGCGTTCCCACCCTGACACGGTTCATGGAGTTCTGTTGCGCAAGACCCAAACGTCATCGCCACTTTTCAGGGGCAGCCCTACAAAAGTCTGCCCTAGGTAAAACATCACCCCTGCTAGAGCGGATTGCAGGTACAGGGCACCGCTAACTCCCCGGCTGCGCGGAAACTTTATGACAATTTTGAATCAAGTGCCCTTAGTATACCCTGTAAAAAGCCTATTTGTCAAGTCTCTTTCCCTTCTTTTCTCCAAGCCCTTAATTCTTTGAAAAAAGTTTTCATCATCTGGGAACATTCTTCTTCTAATATCCCTGAAAGAGTTTCTACCTGATGATTAAACCCTTCCTGATGAAAAAGATCCAAAACAGATCCGGCACAGCCCGCTTTCGGATTCATACATCCTATAACAACTTTCGGAATTCTCGCCTGAACAATAGCCCCTGCACACATAGGGCAAGGTTCTAATGTAACATATAATGTACAATCTTCTAAACGCCAGTCTCCTATTTTTTTACATGCTTTCTTAATCGCAGTAATTTCTGCATGAGACAGAGAAGAATGATCTGTCATTCTTCTATTATAGCCTCTTCCAATAATCTTATTCTGATACACGATCACACAGCCAATTGGAACTTCTCTCAAAGCATATGCCTTTTTTGCTTCTCTTATTGCCGCCCGCATATATTTGATTGTTTCATCCATATTTCTCCCTCAGCATTTATGCGGTAAGAAACATTTTATTACTGGCTTACACGCATCATTCATACTATTCATCTTTTTCTACTATCACATCATGCTATCTTTAAGCATAGCACAATTGAATTCTGTCTGCATTCTTATCATAACATAATCAGATTCCGTCTGCCAAGTCTTCTCTTATTTTTATATTTTATAATTGCCAATACATTCAAAAAAAACTATACTATTAAAAAGATCCGTTTTAAAATCAATCATAATGTAATTATAAATTTGGAAACGAAAGGATTTGTGATCATTTTGAAAATTTGCGGTTTTTTAAAAACAACTTTATTAGACTATCCAGAACATATTGCTGCTACAGTATTCACAGGTGGCTGCCAGTTTCGTTGTCCCTTTTGTCAAAACAGCGAATTGCTTCCTCATACTGTTAAAGCCAATTACACAGAACAGGAAATCCTGCAATTTTTACAAAAGCGATCCCATATTCTGGAGGGAGTTGCTATTACAGGAGGAGAACCTACTCTTCAACCTGATCTGGAGTCTTTTATTGGAAATGTTCGTAAACTTGGTCTGAAAGTAAAATTGGATACCAACGGTTACCGTCCGGATGTACTCAAAGATCTATGCAATAAAAAACTTCTTGATTATGTTGCAATGGATATCAAATCTAGTCCAGAGCACTATTCCATAGTTGCTGGTACACCAAACTTACACTTGGATTCTATTTTGGAAAGCGTAGAATTCCTAAAAAAAAATACCATTCCTTTTGAATTCCGCACTACACTTGTCAGAGAACTCCACACCCTTCAGGATATGAGATCAATCTCCAAATGGCTGCACGGAGACTATTTATATTTTCTTCAAAATTATAAAGACTCGGAACAAGTATTAACTTCAGGACTTCATGGGTGGAATCAGGATGAACTTTTAGAATTTTTACAGATTGCAAAACAAGATCTTCCCAATGCAAGTATTCGAGGTATGGATTGATACTACATTCACACCTATGTTTTCCATTCATTCCTATTTCCCTTGAAGATTTTCAATGAGGGAAACAGGAAGATCCTTATTTTACTCACTAATAAAATATAAGCAAAATTTTAAAGTTCCTCGGCATCCAAGGTAATATTTGTATACCAATATCCAAATCTTCCATTTTCTGTAGGCTGTTTTTTTGATAAAACAAATCCCGGAAAACCAAACATAGATGCCATATATTTATCATTATTGTAATAGTGACCTGGAACTCCCAATAGATAACGATTTTTCCCATCTTTTTCTGTAAGCTGTACTAAAATAAGATATCTATAGTTGTAATATCCATGCAGCAGAAAACTATTGCTGCCTAAAATCCAGTTTTCTATGGGAAGAAGACCAATATCTTTGGGTTTGATCGCTAAAATCTCACACCCACTCTCATAATCAAATTCTTGCATTTTAGGATATATCTTTTTCAGAGAATCCCATAGTTTCTGTGCATGATCGGGGCAATTAGTTTCCTCCCTCTCTAGTTCCTCTAATCGCTTAACATCCTGTTTAAATTCTACCATAATCGGTGAATGCCCCATTGGTATCTGATTCTGAGGCTGATTTATATATGTAACATTTTCCTGTTTTTTTGCTTTTTCTTCCATCTTTGGATGTAAAGGCAGCTTTGGCGAGTCCATCTCCGATTTTTGATGTTCTTTTGACCCTTGGAATGTGATCTGATGTACCAGATTGTCACCCCTCCTCTGTTCCATCCTTTCCTGTGGATACTTCTCCTTTCTCTCATTGGAAAAACCAACAAGCTGTTTTGCTGCTGATAAAGGGATGGCTGACCACAGGAAACTTTTTTCAGCTCCTCTTCTTCTTGATCTTGACTCCGTAATTCGTTTGCGTATATCCTGTGGTTCACACTCCCACTTTCGCCCCTCTCCTCCACCTTTTTGTATATATTGTGTTTGCTTGCCTGCTGTATCATATTCAAACTGATCCATCCATGCTTTCTCTTCTTTCGGATCCGAAACATCCACAATATCTTCCTTTCTTATACTTACATTTTTAGTTTCTCTATTGTTATTTTGCTCCTTTTCTATTTTTGTATCATCCTCTTGACCGTTCTTTTCTATAGGTTCCAGCATCTCTTCTGGTATAATGTCCTTCTTTTCTTGTACATCAATACCTTTGTTAATGATCTCCTCTTCTGATTCACCTATATCTATAATCTCTTCTATTTCTGTAATGGTTTCTTCTGTTTCTTTTTTCTCTGCAGTTATCTCTCTTCTCTCTACAATTGTTTCTTTTTTTTCTGCAATTATTTCTTTTTTCTCTTCTGTCTGTTCTATTTCACATAATATCATGTGCTCCGTTATATTCTGACATTCCTCTTTTTTTTCTTCTGTATCAGGCAATGCATAATCATTTTTGTCTATCTCTTTTTTTAATATCTGTAAGCTATTCTTTTGCATCTGTTCTTTCTTTATTTCCTGAAGTTTTACTTCCTCCTCTATTTCTCTCACAATTGCAATCGCTCTATCCATTTCAGTTTCTTCTTTTCTGCAATTTGCAGATGTTACATCCCGCAGATCCAGTTGAGCTGTATGAGCTACCGCATCTTCCCATATAGTTGTATAAGAAACCCATGGATTTTTCACATCATGAACTGTCAAACCATATATCTGGTTTATGGAAATTCCTGACTTTTCTATATTTTCTGCCGCTACATTTGTCCTAAACTCCCCATTGCCATTTCGCACATACATTCTTCCAATAAAAATTTCCTGTCCATTTGTTAATAAATAAACTCCTACCTCATTTCCACTCTCAAAAATCTTTTTGACACTAACCTGTATTTTACACTGTCCATTTCTTACTTCTACTTTCGCGAACCCAACATTTTTTCCTTTTATATCTCCTTCATATGCATATATGTATGAGATCAATCTTCTATAATTAGACATACTATCACTCCTTTTACTCATATTTTATGCAATTATCCATTGTAACTATTCCTAAAAAATGGTATTCTATAATATAAGTACTAAATGATGCCATTCTCAATCGGTCTGAAAACTAAATATAAGCATACTTATAAAATGTTTTTTGACCCTTTGAAGCTGCCAAAGCATAAAATGCAATACAAATTGGTATCAAAAGGAGCATATATATCTTATGTTCTCAACATTATAAAATTATGTATTAATGGAGGGTTTTCAATGAGACTGATCAGCGCAAAGGATTACGAACAAATGAGCCGCAAAGCAGCAAATATCATTGCTGCACAGGTAATTTCCAAACCAAATTGTGTATTAGGACTGGCAACTGGTTCTACTCCAATTGGCACCTACAAAAGACTGATTGAAATGTACAATGATGGGGATTTGGATTTTTCAAATGTCAAAACAGCAAATCTGGATGAGTACAGAGGTTTAACTCGTGATAACGACCAGAGTTATTACTATTTCATGAATCATAACTTATTTCAGTATATCAATATCAATCTTGATAACACAAATATACCAGACGGAACTGAGCCAGATGCAGAAAAAGAATGTGCACGTTACGATCAGGTAGTTTCTGATTTAGGTGGTGTAGACTTACAGCTTCTTGGTCTTGGACATAATGGACATATTGGATTCAATGAGCCTGCTGACCATTTTGTAAAAGGAACACAGTGTGTAGATCTGCAGGAAAGTACTATTGAAGCCAACAAACGTTTCTTTGAAGATATCAGCCAAGTTCCAAAACAGGCTTATACTATGGGAATTGGTACAATTATGAGTGCTAAGAAAATTCTTCTGATTGTAAACGGAGAAGGAAAAGCAGATATTCTTGCAAAAGTTGTTTGTGGTCCTATCACACCACAGGTTCCGGCTTCCATTTTACAGATGCATCCGGATGTAACTATTGTTGCTGATGAAGCTGCTTTATCAAAAATGCCTAAATAACAAATCTGCTGCAAACAAACTGTAAGCAGGATTCTATGAAATGAAAAAAGCATTGGGAAGTGAGCTGTAATCTGTTCTTTTCCAGTGCTTTTATATTTAAAATTTATTATAACAGTTTCATGTTTTATAATAATGGAAGGAGTTTTTATCATGAAGACAATTATATTAACCGGAGGAGGTACTGCAGGTCACGTTACTCCCAACCTTGCGTTGATTCCTTCTTTGAAAGATCTGGGATATGATATCCACTATATTGGGTCTTATAATGGTATTGAGCGCAAACTGGTAGAGGCTGCTGGAATTCCTTATGATGGCATTTCCTCAGGTAAACTGCGAAGATATTTTGATCTGAAAAATTTTTCTGATCCCATAAGAGTTCTAAAAGGGTTTGGAGAAGCCAAACGTCTTATGAAAAAATATAAACCAGATATTGTATTTTCCAAGGGCGGTTTTGTTTCTGTTCCTGTTGTTCTCGCAGCAAAACATTATAAAATTCCTACTATTCTTCATGAATCGGATATGACCCCAGGATTGGCTAACAAAATTTGTATTCCTTCTGCTACCAAAATCTGCTGTAATTTTCCAGAAACTCTTTCCTATCTTCCAAAAGAGAAAGCTATTTTGACTGGCTCACCTATTCGAAAAGAACTTTTAGAAGGAGATCGACTTTCGGGCTTACAATACACTCATCTCTCTGCAAATAAGCCTGTCATCTTGGTTATTGGAGGCAGTCTTGGTTCTGTCACAGTAAATACTTCTATCCGCCATATTCTTCCTAAGCTATTGGCTGATTTTCAAGTGATCCATATATGTGGAAAAGGAAATTTGGACGAAAGCCTGATCGGGCTTCAAGGATATGTACAATACGAGTATGTAGACAGCCCTCTGAAACATTTATTTGCAGCAGCAGACCTTATTGTTTCTAGGGCAGGAGCAAATTCTATCTGTGAGATTCTTGCACTTCATAAACCAAATGTTCTGATTCCTCTGTCCGCTGCTGCAAGCCGGGGAGATCAGATTTTAAACGCTGCTTCTTTTGAAAAGCAGGGCTTTAGTTCTGTTTTAAAAGAGGAGGAGTTGTCGGATGACACCTTATATGAAACAATGATCCATACCTATAAAAATCGTGACCAGTTTGTTGAAAAAATGTCTGAAAGCCAATTAAAGGATGCAGTCACCACTATTATTTCATTGATTGAATCTACTGTACAGTAAGACTCCTCATTCGTTTTTTCAGTGCAATGTTATAATATTTATATGCCAGTTATTTTTTCAGGCATACACATCTATTATATTATTTTCAAAAGAGACTACAAATTTTATCAAAGATAGTATAGCTGCAAAACCACCCATTAAAACGATAGGGTTTTGCAGCTAAAGTTTTATAATCCTTTTTCACATGATCTTTTCTGCAATCTGTTTTGCAATCTGTGACAGTTCTTCAGGATTAGATTCCTTAGGATTCCACAATATCATCTCTTCCCCGCCATCATACCTTGGGATCACATGCATATGAAAATGAAATACACTCTGTCCTGCACTACTTCCATTGTTTTGCACCAAATTAAATCCACTGCATCCCAATGTTTCTTTCATGGCTTTCCCAATCTTTGCTGCAACCGAAATAACACGAGATGCCGTTCTCTCATCCAATTCGCACACATCTTTAAAATGATTTTTAGGAAGAATGATTGTATGCCCTTTTGAAGCTGGATTTAGATCCAAAATTGCTCTAAAATCCTCATCTTCATATACAGTTGCAGAGGGAATCTCTCCATTTGCGATTTTACAAAAAATACAGTTTTGATCTTTCATTTATTTTCTCCTTTCGCATAAACGGTAGCTTTATATCAATCCAGATTTTTTGGATGGTACAAAATGACAGCTAATAAAAAACCTGTCAACATTCCTGTTATATGAGATACATTATTAACTCCAATACTGCTAAAACCCAAATATAGACTTAATAAAAGCATAAAGACTAACTGTCTGGTATGTAATCCTTCCAGATGCCCCTTATTGCGTATCACAGCCCACAAAAGTCCTCCCATCACACCAAAAACAGCTCCTGAAGCCCCTGCGGAAACAGTCATAGGGTCTCGATTCATATAATACCACAAAGAACATACATTAGCACTAATACCACATAAAAGATAAAAAATCAGATACTTTAATCTACCAAAAACTTTCTCCAAATAATTTCCTATCACAAATAGGATCAACATATTATTCATCAAATGACTAACCCCAAAATGAAGAAACATAGCAGTAAATACTCTGTAATACTCTCCTCGCTCCAGCAAAAAAGGTCCAAACATAGCTCCATGCTCTACCATCCAAGCAGTATCCTCAGAAGAGCCTCCCAATTCTATCCATAAAAATACAATAATATTTATCAGGATCAAAGCCCAATTTACATATGTGATATTTTTTCTATTTTCTTTGTCCATCTCTATATTTCCTTAAGCAAACCCCATCTTGTGATATACTCCAACACGTCTGTAGCAAACAGGACTGGTACATAGTCAATATGTGATTTTTACTCATATTACAAATGCATCATACAGTGTATTTTACCACACAAAAATATATTTGTTAAGTTTTGTGAAAACAAAATACCAAATCTGCTATTCTTATCATATCATTTACATTCAATGGATATGTTTCATTAGCCTCTAATCTATGTTCTCCTACCCATGTCCCATTTGTAGAATTTAAATCTGTGATCTGATATCCTTCCTGTTTTCTTTCTATCTTCACATGCATTCTGCTGACAGAAGATTTGGGAAGTACATAATCTGCCATATATTCTGACTTTCCTATAATAAATGGAAAATATGCTAAAGAAATATTTTCATATTCTCCTTGTAAACTGATCAGACAATATCTCTCTTCCTCTCTTTCCTGAACCAAAATCTCTGTTTTCATTTCCTGTTCTTCTTTTTCTGGGTAGTCTTCATTTTGATATGTGATCTGCCATTTTTCTCTCCCATTTTCATCTGATACAGTTCCTTCTATTTTTCCTGATGTACACTCCTGAAAGTCTTCCTTTTTAACCTGATCATCTCCTAATCTTATTCCTAAAAATCCCAAGACCAAACTTCCCAACACCATAATGGATAAAACCCCAAAAAGTATCCCTCTAACCTGCCATAAAACATGTATTCCTTCTGTGACGTAAATCCCTCCTATTATCATTAGAACCAATATCCATGCCAGTAAACATACTAAAGCAATTTTATAAACAGGATAATATACATTTTTTTCTTCATATACCTGCTCTCTCATATGTTCCGCTTGGGATTCCTTTGATTCACTATACTCCCATTCTTTTTCCTCTATATCTTTTTCCTCTGAGGATATCGTATTTAAAAAACGCATCAAGTCCTCTATCCCATAGTTTTCTTTCTGTGTTTCTTGATAAAGACCATATGCCACAATTACACTTTCCTGATTTTGATGATCTATTTTTTTCAACAGTTCATACAGCAAATCATGTAATTCCTTGGAAAAATCCGTTTTCTTTCCTGGTACAGCGCAAAAATATATTTTAAATTCGTCTGGTTCTAAATAAATATAATCTGTCTGAAGTAGTATATTTTCAGGAGACAACAGATATGGCTCTATTTTTTTTAAAATCGCTGCGATTGCCAAAATCAGCATTCGGATCCCTTCTGCTGAAATCCCACGTCCTTCCAAAATTCTGTTCAATGGCTGTTTAGAAGTAATTTCGTAAAAAAATTGTTGTTTTTCATCTACTGTCTTCATTCTGAATTTAAGAAGCCCTTCAATCGGATTATGAAGCAGCATTTTGACTTCATAGCTCCATCCTTGAGGTTCATCTGGTTCAATAATCAGATAATTGTGCTGAATCTCTCTCCGATAGTATACTTCCATCTTCGCTTCCCCCAGTCTCTTTAAAAAAAGCATAAATCGCTCTTATAAAATCTTCTGGATGATACTTTTGGGAAATAATCTGCTTTTTTATATTTCCTGTATTCCACATTCCATTTACAGAATCCTCATTTATTTTGATATCCATCCCATTATTATCATAAAATAAGAGTCTCACAGGAATATGCTGTGTGCTGACTTTCTCTTCTTTTTCATTCTCCACCAATCTTTCCCTTTCAATCTGCAAATGAAGATATGCGCTTCCTACTGTCATATCATGAAGAATAAAACTCCATTTTAACAGAAATAAAAGACTAAACAGGATAATGACCATGATAAAAGAAGCTTCTACTGTAAAACCAGCTTCATATTTCCTCTTTACATAAAAATGATTCCTATACCGATCGGGAATAAAAAGGTCAGAAATGGAAGTCTCCACTTTTTTACTGATATATTGGCTAAAATTCCAAACAAAAGTAAAAATACACTGTACAACCCACATATTAAAATTCCTCCTCCCAATAACAGCAGATTTTTTTCTAATCCCAACAATAAACCGCTGACACAGAAAAAAAGACCATCTCCTGTTCCAATCTCTCCTCTGACCACCTTGGATATAATCAACAATCCCACTCCAACTTCCAATCCCCAAAATAAATCCCAAAATTCTCTATCTCTTTTCCAAACTAGCATAGCGAAAGATATTACAGCAACAACTAAAAAAAGGCGTACTGGAATATTTCGCTCCTTCCAGTCATATAAGGCTGCAATTCCTAAAAAAACTATAAAAATCCACTCATACTCTGTATTCATCACTTTCTGTTAATGTCCCCTTCTTTTTTCACAATAAGAACAAACTCCCAGATCTTCTATTTCTTCTAATGGAATTTCCTGTACAAATGCCTGAATAGAAGAACACTCTTTGGTATTATGATACTTTTCTCCCCCTGGCATAATATACACCACTTCTCTCTCTGACATATTTTTACATACATCACAAGGCTGATATTTCTGACCAAATCGGTTTCTTCTTTCCTTCAAGCTATCATACTCTACTTCCTCTATATCATTAAACAAATAATGACAATCTGCATATAGATGATATCTTGAACTTGTACTCCCAATATATACATTATCCCCTGTTTTCTCTTGATCTATCTCGTTCCTGTTTCCACTATCATCCTTATCTAATAAACCACTTTTTCCAATCCATGCCCTTCGATAACTTCTTGCATACAATTTTATTTTAGAAATGTTTTCAACAGGAAATGGGATTTTCAAAGAATAGGAAACTCTTAAATCAATAGATTCCCCATCTTCCAGAATTTTTGTTCCAATAGTTGATATATCCTTTATTTTCTTATCTCCTATCTGTTTTGTAATCTGCCTTTTTATATAACTCCCTCCCACTGTAGAGTATAAAAGAGTTTTTTTCTCAGATCCCTCTGTTTTTATCCCATATGCATATTGACATAATTCTTCATTGACAGATTCTAATATTGCCTGCACTTGACGTTGTATATCAACAATCTGAATAGGAAGCATCAAGCTCACGATCGCCAATATGAATAATGTAAATCCTAAAGCTGCCTCCACAGTAACACTTCCTGACTGAGAGGCAGAACAGAATGCCTTTTCTTTTTTTATTTTAGATAAGGACTTACATCGCACTTGGAGAGCTGCACATTTTTTGATCTCAAGAAAAGACACTCCATTCCACCTCCCATCAGATTTGTTTCCTTTTTATTCAATACGATTTTTGGGCATTCGCATAGACTTGAATATCACTGTTTAAAAAACTATTTTTATAAAAGAAATGCCGTTCTCTATATTTTGCATCAATCTCTATACAATAATAGGTATCTCCTATGGTAAATCCAGTCTGTTTTTTTCTAATTTTATTTTGCATAAGATCCAAAACCCTATATGTTTTTTCTGTGTTGTCCTGAAATAAAAGCAGCAGACGCAGGTATGTTCCATATTCCATTCCTTCTGTATTCTCTTTTTCCTTCTCTTCTCTCCATTTCTTCTGCTTTGCCATATTCAACATATCCTCTAAATCCAGTTTCCATTCATCTCTTGATTTCCATAAAGGAATTTTTTCCCCATCTAACAACCCCTTTACATCAACCATTCCTTCTGCCATAGACCATACAGATAAAATAAAGAATGTCAAAACAGGGGCAAATGGTGCCAAACCACTGCTTCCCATGATCGCCATTGCCAATTGATCTGCTTCTCCTCTTTTTTCATTGTCTGTATAAAGATACAGTAAATTTAATCCTGTACGGACTGCCAAGATTTTCTTTACACTATCCCTTAAATTTTCTCTATCAGATGAATAACCGGATAAAATATATTCCGCCTCATACGTTAAATCTTTGTTTGTCTCCAATCCCCCTGTAATCTGTTCCTTTTCTATGTACAAACTCCTAAAGTCCTGAAAATATTCTTTTATATAAGCATTCCACTGAATTGCTGAAAGCATTCTTTTTTCTAGCTTTCCTGTTCTTTCTGATATATTGCCAGATGGCAAATCTTTCCCCTGCATTTTTCCTTTTGAGATCACACTCTCATCTTCCAAAAGCAGTGTCAAAATATCTCCTTCCATCCACTCCTTCAAATTTTCTAACAGATTTACCTTTTCTTCCTCTCCCTCTGTTTTCTTTAATACTGTTAAAATCTTCTCATATCCATCCATGGAAGTTTCCACATCCTGCCATGTATTATCGTCCTCTTTTGGATCTTCTTCTGCCTGCAAAGCACACTCTTTGACCATTGAAAGAATTTCTTCATTCTTTTGAGAAAGCGCACCCATCCCCTGTATTTCCCGATATCTCTCACCATCTACAGCAATATATGTATCATATCGTTCTTCCTCCAACTCCACGATTTGACAGATTTCTGCATCCATATCTTCTTTTCTCTTTTCATTTTCTATTTTGATATGTTTCATTTTTTCTCTCATTATTGCTGCTATTTTTTCATATTCTTTGACATTTTTCTGTATTTTTTTATTTTCTTTCTGATATTCTTCTACTGCATAGCTGATCTGTTCTTTTGACTGAGCAACAATTCCATGACTCACCTCCTCCCCATGTCTATTTTGTTTTTCTATACTGTCTGCCAATTTACGAACTATTTTTTCCAGACGAAGGGCTTCTTTTGTACACGATGAAAAACGCTCTGATGCATCTGCCAACTCTCCAGCTCCTGATAGTGCTTTTCCTATCTCCTCAACTTCTTTTTCATCAAACTCCATAGTCCAAATGCCATATTTCATATAATCCATAATCTCTTCTTCAACCCACTGAGCCCCCTGATCTGTTGCCTGAACACCTGATTTATATTGTATTTCTGCTGTTTCAAATCCATATGCATTCATATACTGTTTTATTTCTTCACAAATCTCTTCTTTCGTCTGATCCAGCAAAAAAATCTGATATTCATCCCACAATTCTCTATGATACTGACTCATAATGGAAGATATGGAAGAATTCAAAGCTACTTGGAAACGATATCTTACCCCTGCAATTCGTGCTGATTCTGCCAGCCCTAAAAGCAATGACACCATACATAGTAAAATCATACTCAAAAACACGGTAATCTGTCCACTTTTCCCCATTCATACCCCATTTCAGCCCGATTAGTATACTTCTTTGGACTGTTTGGTAATTTCCTTAAAAATATTATCCATCAATGTGGTCAATTGTTTCTTAAAGATCAATACCAATCCAATCAGTACTACAAGGATCAAGATCACCTCTATCACACCAATGCCACTCTCATCCTGCAAAAAATCCCATATCCTATCTGTTTTATGTTTTCTTTTTTCCATAGATTATATCTCCTTTCTTTTTCTCTTTTTCTTTTACTTTTACTCTGACTTTCACATTTATACTTACCTTGGCAGGCAGCAAGCCCCCTGCCTTTAAACCTGTGGAACATCAAATCGACATAAATGCAGGTACTACAACAATTACCATAACTACTCCTAACATCAGAATCATTGGAAACAAAAGTTTTGTACTTGCCTCCTCCCCTTTCTTTTTAGCAATCTGTTTTCTCTCTTCCAGTGCTTTTTCCATTTCTTCTTCCAAAAGCTCTCTCAAATGTTTTGTGCCTGTTCTAAGATTCTGTTCTAATAAACATCCCAATTTCATATAGGACAAAAGCCCACATCTTCTTCCAAATTCTCTATACGCTTTCGATTCATAAACTCCACTCGTAATTTGAGCATATGTCATCGCCATTTCTTCATAAACATATCGGATTTCCTTTGTATTTTGCTTTTTCTTTCTTTCATAATCTTTCACCATCTTTTCCCATGCTGCCCGAATGGTAAATCCAGCCCCAACCAATACCAATAGTTTAGACACCACTTCTGAATAATCAGATGTCATCTGCTGTTCTCTTTTTTTCTTCTGTTCTCTTTCTTTTATCGGTTTTTGAAAATAAAATGCAATTGCAGATGAAATCCCCATCAATAAAAATAATTTAGAATCTTCTGACTTTGGTTTTTGATACACCAGTCTTTCCCCTTCATATTCTTTTGGAAGTACAAAAGAATCTTGTGTCTGCTGTATCTCGTCCTCTGTTCTTAAAAATTTTAAAAATTCTTTTTTTATTTGTTCTTCCGTCCTTTCAGGTGGAAATACTATTATTGGAATATCATAGCTTTTTGAGTAAATTCCATCTGTCATATCTACAGTCAGACAAACCTTCCTGTCACCTTGATCCTGATAAGACAGCAGATTTTGACCGTTCTGATCCATAATTTCCGGATGATCTGACTTCCATGTAAAACGAATTCCTCTGTTCTCACGATTTTCTTCCAGATTCAATGGATACCTCACTTGATCCAGTGACAAATTTTTCCCTAAAATAATTTTACATAAACGCTCATATTCCTCTTCAAACGCCTGCATTACTTTTTCTTCTGAGTATACCTTTTCCCCAATTGTCAACGATATCTCTGTTTGAAGATCTTTTTCCAGCCCTTCTACTATCAGGTTATATTGTTTTTCTCCCTCTCCATATTCCCCTCTCTTCAATACACTTTGCTGTATGGATTCATTCTCTTTCCATTCTGTGGCAAAATAAAAACAAATTCCAATCAGCAAACAGATCACAGGTTTTAAATCTATCTTTCCCCCTATCCTCACTTCTTTTTCACTTCCAATCAATCTATCTTTTTATATCTCTGAACAAAACAGTTATCCTGTTACATTTTAATATCCAAAATATGCTTTGCTATAAGCACAGACACAATATAAATTAGCAGGCATCCTGTCATCACTGCACGTCCAAACATCGTTGTATATAAGATCTCGAAAAAATCAGGAGAAGTGAAATCCAAATATAATACCAAAAACAAAGGCATTGCATTCATTATCATCTGTTCATATCTTTTTGCAGCTGTCATAAGCGCAATCTCATTTTCTACTTGAATACTTTCTCCGATCACATGAACAGTTCTATTCACAATACGAACCAATTCTCCCCCATTCTTTCTCACCGTAGCAAAGATTTGTGCAAAATCTTTTATCTCATCCACTTGACTGCGAATCCCTAAATCTAAAAAAAGAGTTTCCACAGGTTGATTCATACTGATTTTCCCAATTATTTCTCTCAGCTCTTTTGCCATGAGACTCTCTTCTCCATAAAGCAATTCCATTTCTCTGGCAGCCTCTTTTAAAGCATTTTCAATGGCATATCCTGCCTCCATTGCGGATGACATTGCCATAATAGAATCTGAAAATTCTAATGTTAATTTTCTCTTTCTCTTTTTCTTTAAATCTTCGCGTTTCCATATGGGAAACATCCAGACAAAACATAGACTAAAAAAATAAACCAGAACACTTCTATAAAATACATAAACAAAGACTGCTAAAAAAACTGCTCCCAAAAGACAATATTTAACCCATTCTTTCCATGAAAGAATATAGGTATCATACAGAATAGCCTGCACTCCAGATTTTTCTGCAATTGTGTAACTTCCCGACTTGTACCAGCATTCCTTCCACTTTCTCTTGTTCGTTCTTTTTCGTTTCATGGTTATGCTGTGTTTGTCCATCTCCTTCTGTCTCTTGAAACTCAAAAATCGGATACAAACTGATCTCCCCGTTTTCACATTCTCCCACCTCTGTAATAGCTAGTATTTTCCTGCTTTTATCCCGCAGTCTTCCAATATGTATTAAAATATCAATGGCAGAAGCAATCTGCCTCTGTATTGCAATAAGTGGCAGATCTGCTCCCATCAATACCATACTTTCTAAACGGCGCAGCATATCTGCTGGTGAATTGGCATGTCCTGTAGATAAAGATCCATCATGTCCTGTATTCATTGCTGACAGCATATCCAATGCCTCTTTTCCCCTCACCTCTCCCACAATAATCCGATCCGGATTCATACGAAGAGCTGCACGAATCAACTCTCCCATAGAAATTTCCCCCTCTCCTTCTATATTTTCATTCCTTGTCTCTAATCTGACTAAATTATCCACATGTTGGATCTGAAGTTCTGCTGCATCTTCCATCGTAATCACCCGACTGTCCTTTGGGATATATTCTGATAACGCATTTAAAAATGTTGTCTTTCCCGAACCAGTACCTCCGCTCACAAATATATTATATCCACAGCGCACAAGAACACTTAAAAACTCAACAGCTTCTTTGCTGATCGTTCCATTCTCAACCAAACGTCTCATGGAAAATACTTCTGGGAACTTGCGGATAGTCAGTACTGGACCATTTAATGCGATAGGAGGAAGTACAATATTCACTCTGGATCCATCTTCTAACATAGCATCACAAATTGGCGTGGCACGGTTTACGATCCGATTAACTCGCCCTACAATTTTCTGGATCAAATCTTCCAATTGATCTTCATCCTCAAATTTTTTCTGCCATTTTTGTGTTCTTCCATCCTTTTCAATAAAAATCTCTTTTGACCCATTTACCATGATCTCTGTAACAGAGGGATCATCCACCAATTCCTGCAAAGGTCCAAGCCTGCGGAACATATCAAACAAACTTTTTTTCAGTCTGATTTTTTCTTTCAGCGGAATATAATTTTTTTCACTCTGCTCAAACAATTTCTGGTCGATCAATTCCATCAACTGTTCATCTTCCATACGCTCACATGCATTGATCTCTTCGACCACTTGGCTCTTTATATTTTCCCAAATATCAGACACATTCCAATCCTTTCCCTTTTATGATCTGCCTTACATAATCCCCTAATTCTCCCCACAATAACTGTTCCAAATAGTTTTCTTTCCCTCCAAAATTACTGTGAAATGGCAGCTTTAAACGTACTGTTTTTTCCAGTATCTGTTGATGTCCTGAATGTTTTAGATATACCTCCATCTCCTGTAACTTTGATACAGACATACCATCTTCTCTCACAGGCATATAGATCACATCACATACTTCAAGCAATTTTTCTGCCTGTCTCCCATAATTTCCAACATCCAAAATCATCCTTTCATAGCCGCCTTCCTTGGCAATCTGATCCAACATCTCTGCCATCTCCTCTGCCTCTATCTGATCCAGATCTTCCGGATAACGTACAGGCGGAATATAATCCATTTGCCCCAAATGATGGATCACAGACTGAAGTTTGAGCATTCCCACGTTTCCCTGCTTATAAAAGTACAAGACATCTGCCAAATCTTTTTGAAACTCTTCTCCCATTAAAAAACGAAAACCTGAAAAACATTCCAAATTTACATATAAAACCCTTACATCCAATGCCAACAGCTGCCCTAAAGTCAATGCAAATGAAGTCTTTAAACATCGTGATACAGGAGAATATACCCCTATCATCTGTGCCTTTTTTCCTTTTTTACAGTAATACCACTCTTTCTCGTTTGTCCCATAACACTCCATCACCTCCCTCAAAATGGCATCAGATGACTGATATTTATAAATCTCTGAATACTCATTCTTTATGGCAACCGTTTCCCCCTCACTGAGTCGAAAGATTTTTTTGATTGGAAGAAATTCTACAGACTCTTTTTCAACTTCTGAACCAATCAATAAAATTTCTACTGGATTGTTTATTGCATACTCTTTTAATTTTTCAAGCGAAGTAAATGCCATCACGACAAATGGGATTCCTTCTTTCTGATTTGTGATCTCTGCGAACTTTGCTGCATATAAAGGATCCATATCATACACCGCAAGTATCTTTTCCAGAGTAATCCCCCCTTATTCTCTTTTTTCTCCATACATCTGACTAACCATTGTGTTTTTTTCCTATCCATGATATCAACAATTTCCAAACTTCTTCCTGTCTGTCTATCTATTTCACTTCACATCCCTGTCATCCACATATTCAGCCACACCCCCATTTCAATACACCATACAAATGGCATTGTCATTTCTGTCCCATCTCTGTCAGGATCCCAATATACTTCTCTTCTGACATTCCATGTACAGCTACATATTCTCCTAACATAATGAAAAAAATAGGCTACTCTGCTGCATAATTTCTTTTTCAATATTAATTGCAGCATCCCAGCAACTCCCCCAATAAAAAGTGCAAGAAAAACAGATCTTCCTCCTTCCTGTATTCCCTGAATCGCAAACACCAAAGCAAGGATTTTAATATCCCCTGCTCCCATCGCCCGAATTAAAAATAACGGGAAAAGTAACACCATACTGCCCAACATTCGGACAATTCCTGAACATAAAACTAAAAATACTCGATCTGACTCTCTATACTGTATCAAGACACAACAGATTGCGGTTATATATCCCGAAAGAATCCATGCATTCGGGATTTTTCTTATACGGAAATCAAATGCTGTACAAACAGAAAGCCATGCTAAAAACCATATCGTATAAATACACATTCTGCTACTAAAAACATATACCTATGTGTATATGCTAGATGATACGCTACAATTTC
>CAJMNU010000011.1 GCA_905214855.1 uncultured bacterium
TTTCATAGAAAGTAAAGAATCTCTCGTCTCCTTATCCACTATCTCATTGTTGTGGATATCCAAAGTATCTGCTGGCAGATTCAGCATTTCAGATGCATACTCCAAAATACGTTCTTTTAAAATCTGTGCTGTCTGCTTTAACGCCATACCACTCACATAAGTCTGTCTGGATGCATAAGCTCCCGTATCAAATGGTGTGATATCTGTATCCTGTGTTGAAATGATATATATCTTATCTTCCGTAAATCCCAAAGAATCCGCAGCCATCTGCGTAAATATGGTATCTGCTCCCTGACCAATCTCCGTAGCTCCCATTTGAAGCTGAATAGAGCCATCTTGATTTAATACCATTCTACAAGATGCAGTTTCTAGGGAGATTGGATATACCCCTGTTTTGTAACAAAAGATCGCCATTCCGATACCACGCCGTATCATTCCTGTCTGATCCTTGTATAAACGGCGTTTTTCATCCCAATGCATTCTCTCTCGTCCCTTTTCAATGCATTGTTTTAGACCATAGCTGTGGAATGTAATACCTGTGTGTGGATCACGGTATCCTTCTTTCATACAATTTTTCAAACGATATTCCAGAGGATCTATGTGCAGCATATAGGCGAGATCATCTGTCATCGCCTCTGTGACAAAAGCTGCCTGAGGGATTCCATATCCTCTCATCGCTCCTGCTGATGCAGAACTCGTATACACCGTATAGGAATCTGCCTCCATTCCCCTTTCATCCTGATAAAGCTGTTTAAACATATTTGCCATGTTTGCCACAATAGAATGACCATGTGATGCATATCCACCCTGATTCGAATATGCCTCCAGTTTTCTTGCCACCAGTGTGCCATCTTTTCTCACTGCTGCCTTTATGTGGCATTTGATGGCATGACGCACTCTTGTGGAAGTAAAAGTTTCCTCTCTGGAAATCTCCAACTTCACACAGCGTCCCCCTGCCTGAAGACAGAGAAACGCATTCAATGGCTCATACAAAACATCCTGTTTGTTGCCGAATCCGCCTCCAATATATGGCTTGATAATACGGATCTGTCCCCAATCCATTCCCAGCGCCTGCCCTACCACACGCCTTACAATATGTGGGGTCTGTGTGGAAGTGACGATCACTAATTTTCCATTTCCATCTTGGTATGCAAAGGAAACTGGAAGTTCCAGATGGCAGTGTTGTACTCTCTGTGTCTGATACACTTTATCCAAAATCAGAAGATCTTCCTCTTCTTGTACACTCTTCTCAAAATCACCTTCCCCCACAGTCATTCTGGAGTGTGCCAAGATATTGTCCGGTCTTTCTTCATGAAGAACAGAAGCCCCCTCTTTCATGGCATCTTCTACCTCAGGAATCGGCGGCAGTTCCTCATATTCCACCCGAATCAGCCTTACTGCTCTTGCTGCCGCAACTTCATCCTTTGCTATTACCGCAGCAATATCATCGCCATAAAGCCTTACTCTCTGATTTAACAATTTTCTATCCTGTACATCCTGATGTGCCTTCTCCACAGACCACGGATGACCGGGTGTTCCAAACAAAATATCCGGCACATCAAAACAAGTCACAATCTTTACCACCCCAGGTACTTTCTGTGCCTCTTCCAGATCAAAACCTTTTACCCATCCATTTGCTATCGTACTATGTACCACTTTTGCACACAACACATCCTCTGGCATCAAGTCAGCAGTATATTTTGCCTCTCCTGTCACCTTTGCATATGCATCTACACGGGTCGTTTTTGCTCCAACACCCACAAGATTCCCTCCAATCTCTTCTTTATATAACAAAAGTGTGCCTCAAATTTTACTCTGCACGCTAACTATACAGAAAAACATTTCAAGGCACACTTTTTACTAACTATTCGAATCGTTTTTACATAGATCGAAATTGATTACAAGATAATATATTTAATTATAAACAATACAGCCAATATATACATCAATACACTGATCTTTTTCTCTTTTGCTTTTCCACAAAGAAGATTGATCGCTACATAAGAGATAACTCCCATTGCAATACCTTCTGAAATGCTGTACATAAATGGCATAGCAATGATAGCGATAAAGCATGGGATCGCTTCTGATGCATCGTCAAAGCTGATCTTTGTGATAGAGGTCAGCATCAGATATCCTACCACTACCAGAGCCGGAGCTGTGGCAAAGGATGGGATTGCCAAAAAGATTGGAGACAAGAACAGAGCGATCAAAAACATTCCGGCAGATACCAGCGCTGTCAATCCAGTACGTCCACCCTCAGAAACACCGGATGCACTCTCTACGAATGTTGTAGTAGTGGAAGTACCCAGAGCTGCACCTACAGAAGTACCGATGGAATCTGCAAGCAGAGCTCCACGGATCCTAGGAAGTTTACCATTCTTATCCAGCATGTTTGCCTTAGAGGAAACACCGATCAAAGTTCCCAGAGTATCAAACAGATCGACAAACAGGAATGCAAACATAATGATCAAAAAGTCCAGTGAAAATACTTTTGTGAAATCCATCTGGAACAAGGTAGGAGCAACACTTGGAACAGAAATACCACCAGAAAAGTCCGGAAGCAGACTGAAAAATCCCATATCTGGATTTGGCTGGTAGATTCCTAAGAACTGACAGATAATGCCAAGTCCCCATGTGATCAGGATACCCCAAAGGATATTACCCTTTACATTCTTGTACAACAGTACTGCTGTGATGATAATTCCGATCAAAGCCAAAAGCACTGTGATCCCCTCACTGCTGAATGTACCAGTTTCAAGTGAAGTCTTAAAAGAGAATACTCCTAAAAGAGTGGAATCATTATTTACTACAACATGTGCATTCTGAAGACCAATGAATGTGATAAATAAACCGATACCAACGGAAACTGCATGTTTCAGGTTCATCGGAATCGCATTAAAGATTGCCTCACGCACACTTGTCAATGACAACACGATAAAAATAAAACCTTCTACAAAAACAGCTGCCAAAGCCTGCTGCCAAGTATATCCCATCTGAAGAACTACGGTATATGCAAAGTATGCATTCAGTCCCATACCCGGAGCCAATACAAATGGATAGTTTGCCAGCAATGCCATCAAGATGGTGGCAACTGCGGAAGCCAATACGGTTGCGGTAAATACAGCGCCCTTGTCCATTCCTGCTACTGACAGGATGGATGGATTTACTGCCAGAATATACGCCATTGTCATAAATGTCGTAATACCTGCTACAACTTCTGTCTTGACATCCGTATTGTTTTCCTTCAAGTGAAATAGTTTTTCTAAATTCATATTTTCCCTCCTAAAATAGCTGTCTGCCCGCTGCGAACTTATGAAGCACCTCATTTCCATTATTCAAATAAATAAAACGCTCCAGACGTTCTTTCACGCTCAACTGCTGCGGGTGCCGGAATCTGCCATCATCCAATACAATGGCATCCAATTCATACCCAGTCTCAAAACTTCCCACATTTCCAAAGAAAGCGCCTCCGCCCTTTGTTCCCAGATAAAACGCCTCTGTCACTGTAAGAGGTTTCTGTGTTTCATCCACCAAACGCCAACGCATCTTTGACATTTGGATGGCATCAGACATCGCTCTGAAAATAGACATGTGTACGCCTCCTGCCACATCACTTCCCAGTCCAACTCTCATTCCTTCCTGCAGATAGGTTCGCACCGGAGCGATACCAGAAGATAGATTTTCATTTGACTGTGGGCAGTGTGCAATAAATACCCCCCTTTCTTTCATACGTCTTCTTTCTTGTTCTTCAGACCAGACACAATGAGCCATAATCGTTGGAACTCCACCGCCAAAAAGCTGGAACCTGTCATACGCATCCCCATAAAATTCTGCCTGCGGGGAAAGTTCCTTTACCCATGTGATCTCACCTTGATTTTCTGACAAATGAGACTGCACTGGCAATGTATACTCTTTTTGTATCTTGCTCAGTCCATCCATAAGCTCATCTGTACAAGATGGAATAAAACGTGGTGTTAAGATCGGCTTTACTCTTTGATATCTGCGTTTTTCTGTCTCTTTTAGCCACTTTTCTGTGCACCTAAGAGATTCCATCGCATTTGCTTCTCTCAAAAAGTCAGGACTATTGCGATCCATATTGACTTTTCCAACAAAAGCACAAACACCCGACTCTTCCAATTTATCCATCAGTATCAATGTTCCTGAGACATGAAGTGTTCCAAAAATACATGCTCTTGTATTAGGACCATTTCTAAGATCTTCCACAAATATCTCATACGCTTTTTGGGCGTATTCCTCATCCTGATATTTTCCTTCTTCTGGAAATGTATGGCAATTCAGCCAATCCAGAAGTTCCATATCCATTCCTAAGCCACGAAACGCATACTGAGGTGCATGAACATGCAGATCAACCAGTCCCGGCACAATCAGTTTACCACTATAATCCAAGATTGGAAAGCCCTGAAGTTTCTCCGGAAGCACTTTTGTAACCCCAGCACACAGTCCATCCTCACAGATCAGGTAACCATTCTCCACACAGACCATCGTTTCCTTATCTGGAGTATAACAAATATCTCCCTTTAAAATAAAACTTTTCTGCTCCATTCCTACCCCTTCTTTCTTAAACCAAAATGCCTTTATATTTAACAGTTCTTCTCTCAAAATAAAAAAACACCTGAACAGTCTTATCCCTTTGGTGCCAAAGAGACTTATAGACAACTATTCCGGTAGTTGGTAGATACGCCTGACCAATCTCAGGCTTATATAACTCTTATAGTGCTTTTTTATTTATATAGTTATTGAGAGAAATTTTATCAAGAAAAATAATAATCTACAGATACTATTTCTTTACTATAAATAATTTCTTTTAATTATCTCTATCATATCTAAATTTTCACTAAATTTCAAGTTTATTTTTCATTATAATTCTTAAAAAATGCAAAAAATAGGAGGAAGCCACAGCTATCTCCTCTAGGAGAGGATCATATCACAAGCTTCCTCCACTGTTTCTTACTTATTTGCAAGATACTCATTCACAGAATCTACTACTGTATTCACATCCAGTCCGTGTACCATACAAGCCTCTTCCAGAGACTCCATCTGTGCGGATGGGCATCCTAAACAATGCATTCCCACTCTCATCAGAATAGGTGCAATTCCCTCATCCAAACGAACCAGATCACCGATCAGCATATCTTTATTAATCTGCATTTTATTTTCCTCCTTTGGTTGCTACATTCCTTGATTTTAACATATTTCTACTTCACCTGCAAGTATTTCCTTTCTCCAAAAAACTCATACTTTCCTTGTAGAAACAACATTTTTCCATACCAAAAAATCAACTCTTCTCTATATTCTCACTCATACTATAAGGTATCCAAAATAGTAAAAGAATTACGCTCAAATTTCAGAATTCCCTCATCACGCAATTTACTCAGTTCCACTGACATCGCACTCCTGTCCACATTCAGATATTCTGCAAGCTGCTGCCTGTTAAATGGGATCTCAAACTTGAGGCTCTTCTGCCGTTTTGACTCATCAGACAGATACGAAAGTAATTTATTCCTTGTTGTCTTTTGGGAGGTATGTTCAATCTTCTTCATCAATACCTGATTTGCCTCTGCCATCACTTGGAGCAGATTGTGGATCAACTGTGTATGGCTGAAACATGCCTTGGAACAAACCCCCAAAATATTCTTTACATTCAAAAATGCGACAACCGTTTTCTCAGAAGCGATCACTCCAAAAGATAATGTCTCTTTATTCATAAAAGCAAAACTTTCACCAAAAGGCTGTCCCTCCTCCATTTTTGCCAAAATGGTACGGTTTCCCCAGATATCTTCCTTTACAATATATACACTTCCCAAAAGGATCAGACCAAACTTTTGTAATTTCTCACCCTCCCTGAAAATGTAGTCCCCCTTCTCATATTTTAATATCTGAGGTCTTTGACATTCTAATGTATGTAATATCTCCTCTTCCTGCATTCCTGTAAAAATAGGTGAATTTCTCAACTGAAGTAAATAATCTCTCATTTTTTCTCTTTCCCTCTTCCTTAAAGAGCCTTCCAACCGAAACTTATAACACAAAAAGTCCAATCAGAAAGCAAAAAATCTGTACTATTCTCTATATTGTTCCTTTTTGTATATTAAAAAAAACAATTTTTCTTCTTTTTTGTTGTATATCTAACAGACTTGATGGAAATATTCTATTATAATACAGATAATCAGTCAAGAAAAAATTTTCGTCAGACCTTCTTGACGTGTATACAATATCCAATTATAATAACTCTGTATTTAACTCTTAAACCATACTACAAAATAGAGAACAATAGGAGGAGGATTTACCCCATGAGACCAGAATGGACAAATTTTAAAGGCGGCGTATGGGAGCGCGAAATCAATGTTCGTGACTTCATTCAGAAGAACTATACCCCATATGACGGAGATGACACTTTCCTTGTCGGTCCCACACAGAATACAACAGATTTATGGAACCAGGTACTGGAGTTATCCAAACAGGAGCGTGAAAAAGGCGGTGTCCTTGATATGGATACCAAGGTGATCTCCACGATCACTTCCCATGGACCGGGTTATTTAAACAAAGACAAAGAGACCATCGTTGGTTTCCAGACTGATAAACCATTCAAGCGTTCCCTGCAGCCTTATGGCGGTATCCGTATGGCAGTAAAAGCTTGTCAGGATAACGGATATGAAGTAGACCCAGAGATCGTTGAATTTTTCACTACTCATAGAAAGACACACAACGCTGGTGTATTTGATGCATATACTCCAGAAATGCGTGCTTGCCGTTCCAGCCACATCATCACTGGACTTCCGGATGCATATGGTCGTGGACGTATCATCGGCGACTACCGTCGTGTCGCACTGTACGGTGTTGACCGTCTGATCGAAGATAAGACAGAGCAGAAGAATACAACTCGTACAATTATGTATTCTGATGTTATCAGAAACCGCGAAGAATTATCTGAGCAGATCCGCGCACTTCAGGAACTGAAGAAACTGGGTGAGATCTACGGTTATGATATCGGAAGACCTGCTGAAAACGTAAAAGAAGCAATCCAGTGGACATATTTTGGATACCTTGCAGCTGTAAAAGAGCAGAATGGTGCTGCAATGTCCCTTGGACGTACTTCCACATTTATCGACATCTATGCTGAGCGTGACTTAAAGAACGGAACATTTACAGAGGAGCAGATCCAGGAGTTCGTAGACCACTTCATCATGAAGCTGAGACTTGTAAAATTTGCTCGTACTCCAGAATACAATGCACTGTTCTCCGGAGACCCAACTTGGGTTACAGAGTCTATCGGTGGTGTCGGCATTGACGGTCGTCACATGGTAACAAAGATGTCCTTCCGTTACCTGCACACACTGTCCAACCTTGGAACTGCTCCAGAGCCAAACCTGACTGTTCTTTGGTCCACAAGACTTCCGGAAAACTTCAAACGTTTCTGTGCTAAGACTTCCATCGAGTCCTCTTCCGTTCAGTACGAGAACGATGACTTAATGCGTGTAACACATGGCGATGACTATGCGATCGCATGCTGTGTATCTTCCATGAGACTTGGTAAAGAAATGCAGTTCTTCGGCGCTCGTGCAAACCTTGCAAAATGTCTCCTTTACGCAATCAATGGTGGTGTAGATGAGATCACAAAGAAACAGGTTGGTCCTAAGTACCGTCCGATCACTTCTGAGTATCTTGATTATGATGAAGTAATGGATAAGTACAAAGATATGATGCAGTGGCTGGCTCGTGTTTATGTAAACACATTGAACATCATCCACTATATGCATGACAAATACTGCTATGAGAGAATCCAGATGGCTCTTCATGACAAAGAGATCACACGTTGGTTCGCAACCGGTATTGCAGGTCTTTCCGTAGTAGCTGACTCCCTGTCTGCTATCAAATACGCAAAGGTTAAGACAGTCCGTGATGAAAACGGTATCGTTGTAGATTACGAAGTAGAAGGTGATTTCCCGAAATACGGAAACGATGATGACCGTGTAGATCAGATCGCTTCTGAGCTGGTTCACACATTCATGAACTATGTAAGAGGAAACCACACATACCGTGGCGGCAGACCTACTACTTCTATCCTTACCATCACATCCAACGTTGTATATGGTAAGAATACAGGTTCTACACCAGACGGAAGAAAAGCAGGCGAGCCATTCGCTCCAGGTGCAAACCCAATGCACAGACGTGACAGCCATGGTGCAGTTGCATCCTTATCTTCTGTTTCCAAGCTGCCATTCCGTGACGCACAGGATGGTATCTCCAATACTTTCTCCATCATCCCGAACGCACTTGGAAAAGATGATGTAGTATTTGCAGGAGATCTTGATGTAGACTTAGATCTGGATCTTAGCAACAACGACAAATAATAACTATATAAACAAAACAGGATCTAAATGATCCCCTTGTATCTTTGTCAATGACGCTGAAAGGAGTCTGCCGTATGGGAGATAAAAACAAAGAAGAAAAAATTGATGACATTGTCGCCATGATTGATCAGTTTATGTCAAACAACGGCGGACATATGAATATACAAGTCGATGCTTCCGGCACAGTTACTGCCGAAAAGACTGTACAGACAACCAATTCTCTGGAATGTGCTGCCGGAGATATGGCATGTAAAGTTCCTACTCTCTTTGAGGGTATGGATCTTTCAGAAGATACAGAAGAACAGCACGATGATTACAATTATAACCATCACGAAGATTAACTAAAGGAGGGCTTTATTATGTCTATTAGCGAAAATCAAATTGATAACCTGGTATCCTTGTTAGACGGATATGCAGAAAAAGGCGGACATCACTTAAATGTCAATGTATTTACAAAGGAAACTCTTCTGGATGCACAGGCACATCCTGAGAAATATCCTCAGCTGACCGTTCGTGTTTCTGGTTACGCTGTAAACTTCATCAAACTGACAAAAGAGCAGCAGGATGAAGTTATCTCCAGAACTTTCCACAACAATCTGTAAAATTTGAGCTGACAGGAAATCTTTCCTGAAGGACAATCTTGATGCCTGCAACGGGCTGATCTTGACAGCATCTTTTTCACCGCTGCAGTGCAATTCCCCATAGTGCCTGACATTCCTTGTCAGGCACTTAAACTATTTATTCTACTATTATAGACAGAATCGAGCCTAACTGGGTCGATCTGATCAAAGCAAAGGAGCGATCAACATCATGACGGGTCAAATCCATTCTATCGAGAGTTTCGGAACCGTTGACGGACCGGGAGTCCGTATGGTTGTCTTTACCAAAGGCTGTCCTATGCGCTGCCAGTACTGCCATAATCCTGATACATGGCAGTTTGATGGGGGAACTGAGATGACCACGGATGAAATTCTGGAACAATATGCAAGAAATAAGACATTCTACCGCAGCGGTGGTCTTACTGTCACCGGCGGAGAGCCAATGGTACAGATGGCATTTGTCACAGAGCTTTTCGAAAAAGCCCACGCACAAGGTATCCATACCTGTCTGGATACATCTGGTATCATGTTTCATCCTGACAGCCCTTCCAATATTGAGCAGGTAGATGCCCTTCTCGCAGTTACCGATCTGGTCATGCTTGATATCAAACACATCGATCCAACAGAGCATCAAAAACTGACAGCACAGCCAAACCAGAATATTCTTGCGTTTGCCCGCTATCTGTCCGAAAAACAGATTCCTGTCTGGATCAGACATGTTGTAGTCCCTGGGATCACAGATGATCCAAACTGGCTCTACCAGCTTGGGCATTTTATCGGAACACTCTCCAATGTGAAAGCCTTGGATGTCCTTCCTTACCATGATATGGGCAAGACCAAATACCATGAGCTTGGTATCCCGTACCCGCTTGAATCGCTCAAACCTCTTTCCCGTGAGGATGCCCTTGCTGCAAAAAAGATCATTCTTTCTGGGATTCGTGATGAGCATACTTGTACCGAAAAGAAACCAATTTAGTTTATAATTTCCACTTGAATATTTGCGAATTATAGTATAAAATAAGGACAACAATGATTTATTTAATCTATAAGGAGGTATTTTACTATGGCATACGTAATTAATGATGGATGTGTATCCTGCGGCGCTTGTGCTGATGGATGTCCAGTTGGCGCTATCTCTGAGGGAGACGGCAAATATGTGATCGACGCTGATACTTGCATCGAGTGCGGTTCTTGTGCAGCTACTTGCCCAACAGGTTCTATTGAGCAGGAATAATTCTGACAGTTGCATAATGGCTTCCCCATATGACTAATATATGGGGAAGCCATTTTTTTAATACATAAGAAAGCCTGTAACTGTCCACTCATAACAACGGCTTTTGCCTAAAACAAACGAAAGGATCTTATTTATGAAAAAACCATTCATTGGCTTATGCCCTTCACACAATTTAGAAACCAATGATCTTGCCATGCGCTATACTTATCTGGACGCTGTAGCACATGGTGGAGGCATTCCCCTTGTCCTTCCTCTCAAAGCAAGCCGTGAAGATCTTGCTGCGATCGTAGAAAAGATGGATGGGATCATTCTGATCGGAGGTCCTGATATCCATCCATTCCGTTTTCATGAAGAAACCCACGCTGCCTGTGGAGAGGCATCTCTGATCCGTGATGAACTCGAACTTACACTTCTTTCTGTTGCCATGGAACAAAAGAAACCAATTTTAGGTGTCTGCCGTGGCGTCCAGCTCATCAATGTAGGGCTTGGCGGCACCCTCTATCAAGACCTGAAAAGTCAATGGAAAGAGGAATTCCCGATCGCCCATGATCAGCCGTTTGAAGGAACTGTGACTTCTCATACTGTTGAAGTACTTCCTGATACCCTCTTATCAAACATCATAAAAAAGCAAAAAATCGAAGTGAACAGCTTTCATCATCAGGCAATCAAAGATCTTGCTCCGGGTCTTAAAGTATGCGGATATGCCCCAAACCACCTTATAGAAGCAGTAGAGCTGCCAGACTATCCATTCCTTCTTGGTGTACAATGGCATCCAGAATACCTCTTCCCAGTCAATGAAGATGCATCCAAAATCTTTACGGCGTTTGTTGATGTCTGCCGCAAAGCTGAATAACTTCCTGTATCTCATTTATTGGATCTTTTTGCCATTCCGTGCAAACTTTTTCTTTTTAAATTTAAAGAACGGCATTTTTAAGGCAGAGGCTGCGGCTTCTGCTTTACTCTTATCCTCTCTCTGACATGCCCGTATACTGTCATCCAAATGCCTATATCTTGCTTCCTGTCGTTCATCCAAAATCTTCATCTGATATGCCATCTCATCCGCCACCTTTTCCGTGACAGCCGCCCCAATGACCTGACCAAGCCTTTCGTTGTTTTCTTTAAGTGCATGTCCTATGATCTGATTCATAATAGACTGAAACTCTTCCATCTTCTCCACAGCAATAAGTTCCTCATCCGGCTTGTCTACCTGACTTAAAGCTGTAGATATCTCCTCATCAAATGTTTTCTCCGGTTCCAGCCTGTCGCTGTGGTTTTCCATCATTCTGTCCAATGCACTTTTAATTGCCTTTAACTGGTATCCTTTCTCCTTCAGATCACGGATCTGCTGAAACAATTTAATATGAAACTCTGTATAATACCGATGCCCCATATCGTTGCGAGGAATCGGTATCTCCAATTCCTCCTCCCAATATCTTAACACATGGGTTTCCACATCAACCTGCTTTGATGCATCTGATATCAGATAATGTATTTCCGACATAGCAAAATCCTCTCCTTTAGTCCACAATATTGTATTCCTATCTCTTTACATAGATAACCATACCGCCATATGGCGGCATATCTATCTATACTATATGTGGACACAGAGAAAAATATGATACTATTTCTCCATATTGGCAAATTTCGTATAATTCGGCAGCCATACCAGTTCTACAGTACCAATCGGACCATTTCTCTGCTTCGCTATAATGACTTCTGCCACATTGGGTTTATCCGTATCTTTGTTATAATAATCATCACGATATAGAAACATCACCACATCCGCATCCTGCTCAATTGCACCAGATTCTCTAAGATCTGAAAGCATTGGTCTATGGTCTGTTCTTGTCTCACAGGCACGGCTCAGCTGAGAAAGAGCCACCACTGGTGCATTCAATTCCCTCGCCAGAGCTTTCAAAGAACGAGAAATCTCTGAGATCTCCTGCTGACGGTTCTCACCGCTCTTCGTCCCGCTTCCGCTCATCAACTGCAAATAGTCAATGATAACTAGGCTAAGACCATATTCCAGCTTCATCTTACGACATTTCGAGCGCAATTCTGTGATGGAAATTCCAGGGGTATCATCGATCATAAGTGTGGAATTGCTGATTACTCCGATTCCCTCAACTACCTTGTCCCAATCAGAATCACTTAATGTTCCAGTTCGAAGAGTTTGAGAATCTACTTTAGATTCCATAGAAAGCATTCGGTTGACAAGCTGCTCTTTGCTCATCTCCAGACTAAAGATCATACAGGGCAGCTTTTTCTTCACTGCAACATGATGTACCACATTTAAAACGAACGCTGTTTTTCCCATAGAAGGTCGTGCTGCGATCAAGATAAAATCGGAAGGCTGCATACCAGAAGTCCTATAATCCAAATCTGTAAATCCTGTAGGGATTCCTGTCACTGTACTTTTTGTTTTTGCGGCAATCTCGATCTTTTCCAATACATTCATGGCAACCTGTCGTATTGGTACGAATTCACCTGAATTGCGGTTCTGCAAAAGATCAAAAATCTTTTTTTCTGTTTGAGCTAAAATGTCTTCCGTTTTTTCTTTTCCCGCATAACAAGCATTAGCAATCTCCTCATTCACCCGAATCAAACGACGCAGAATTGCTTTATCTCTCACGATAGCCGCATAATAACGTACATTGGCTGATGTTGGGACTGTTGACATGATATCTTTTACGAACTCAAGACTGCTGATCTCAGGCGGCACATCTTTCTCTTTCAAACGATTCTGAAGTGTTACAAGGTCAACCGGTTTTCCTTCATTATACAATTCTACCATTGTCTCAAAGATCACACCATATTGGTGCTGGTAGAAATCATCCCCCATAAGCATCTCAGATGCTGTGACGATCGCAGCCTTGTCAAGCAGCATGGAACCGATCACAGACTGTTCTGCCTCCAGACTATGAGGCAATATTCTTTTGATCAAAGCCTCTTCCATTTTGTTTCCTCCTATGTGAATCCCCATTCTACGGTGTTACAGCGAAAAGTTGAGGACGCTCAAGCCTCTGTGTACCTTATGCGGCACACCGGTTCGACCCGAAAGCGTCCTCACTCTTGTATTTATGCACATTTTTCTTATTTTCATACCAAACACCACAATATATATTTATCTACAAACCAAACTATATCTATTGATCCTGCGGCATCTGATACAAATCTGTTCTCTGTCATCTTAACATGAACAATTATGCCTCTACTACCTTAACCATCAGTGTAGCTGTCACATCTTTGTGCAGTTTAATGCTGACCTCATGTGAACCAAATGTCTTGATCGGCTCTGGCAATACGATCTTTTTCTTGTCAATGTCGTGTCCCAACTGTGTTGTGATCTCCTGTGCGATCTCCTTGCTGGAAACAGAACCGAAGGCTCTTCCGCCCTGACCTGCCTTAATGGAGACTGTGATAGACTGCTCTTTTAAAATATCAGAGAGTTTCTGTGCCTCTGCCAGTTTCTCTGCGGCAATTTTTTCCTCACTTGCTTTCTGGAGTTTTAAGTCATTTAAGTTCTTTGGTGTTGCCTCAAGCCCCAGTTTTTTCTTTAAAATAAAATTTCTTGCATATCCATCATTTACCTTTACAATCTGACCTTTTTTTCCAAGTGCCTTTACATCCTCTAACAAAATTACTTCCATTTTATATTTCTCCCTTCTCAAGCATGGATTTCAGCGTTTCTTTTAACAGCTTTTTCGCTTCATCCACAGTCATATCTTTCAACTGGGCTCCGGCGATCGTTCTGTGACCGCCTCCTCCAAGTTTTTCCATAATAATCTGTACATTGACTTCATCAATGGAACGAGCACTCAAATATATCTTTCCATTAAACGGTGTCAAAACAACGGATGCCCTGATACCTATAATATCCAACAGCTCATTTGCCGCCTGCGCTCCCACAACGGTAGGACTTTCCACATTTTCTGCCGGACATACTCCGATCGCAAATGCACCTTCAAAAATCTCTGCACTTCGGATTGCTTCCGCCCGTGCCTTATAATCCACCATCTTCTCTCTAAACAGTTTGCGCACACGGGTGACATCCGCACCAGAACGGCGCAAGAACGCCGCTGCCTCAAATGTACGCACGCCTGTCTGGTTCTCAAAATTATGTGTATCAATTACAATTCCAGCGTACATGGCATCTGCCTCTGCTGGACGTACCTTAATCCCATCTGCAATATACTGTAAAATCTCTGCTACCATCTCACATGTAGAAGATGCATACGGTTCTACATAGGACAATACCGCATTGTCAATGATCTCACTTGTCTGTCTGTGATGATCTAACACCACGATCGTCTTCACCATCTGCAAAAGTTCCGGTGATTCTGTAAAGCTAGGTCTGTTTACATCCACAACGACCAACATGGTAGAGCTATCCACCATCTCTGCTGCCTTACTTCCAGTCAGGAACAGATCTTCTGGATAATCTGCATTGTTCATAAAACGCTCCATCATTGGGCGTACAGAAGAAGTTACATCATTGATAACAATATGTGCTTTTTTGTTCAGTGCTGTTGCAATACGGTAAATACCAATGGAAGCGCCCAGAGAATCAATATCTCCTATCTTATGTCCCATGATCAGAAGGCGCTCTTTGCCATCCATCAATTCACGCAGCGCATGTGCCTTGACACGGGCTTTTACACGGGTCGTTTTCTCTGCCTGCTGTGCCTTTCCTCCATAATACTGGATCTTATTTCCATTTTTGACAACAGCCTGATCTCCGCCCCTTCCCAGTGCCATATCAATAGCAGTTCTTGCGTAATCATAATTTTGACTGTAGCTTTCCCCATTCATTCCAAGACCAATACTCAAAGTAACAGCCATTTCATTGCCGATATTCACTGTCTTTACCTCTTCCAACAATGAAAAATGGTCTTCTTCTATATTGTTCATATATTTTTGTTTGATCGCAATAAAATACTTGTCTTTCTCCAAACGCTTTACAATACCACCAAAACCGGAAATATACTTGTTGATCTTGCGGTCAATCAGCGCTGTCAAAAGAGAACGTCTCACGTCTTCTACACTGTTCAGGGCTTCTTCATAGTTATCCAGATAAATTAAACCTGCCACCAGCTTCTGATCTAAGATCTCCTGACGGTATTTCAAAATATCCGTCTCATCATAGAGGTACACTGCAAGTAAAGATTCCTTTTCTATCTCACTTCCCAGTGTTTCTGCCATCAGCTCATCATTCTCAAAACAGACTTCCTTGATCTCTACAGAAAATCTTCGTTCTTTTGTCTTGATATGGATCGGTTCTCCATTTTTTATCTTGTCCAATCCTTCTTTTGCAAGTTCCGGAAATAATGTACTAAGGCTTTTTCTGCATGACCGTTCTTCTCCTATCACCTCTGCAAACGCATGGTTCATCCAAAGCAGATGTCCATCTTTGTCAGCGATCGCATATGGAACTCCCATATGGAGCAGCAGTTCTTTCTGCACCCAGGCATACTGGGAAGAGAAATCCACAAGACCTGCTAAAAGACCTTTTCGTTTATAGAAGTACAGCCATATTGCGATCGCCACATAAACGATCGTCAAAGCCGCCATTACAATTCCAGCCTGAATATCGACTGCTGCTATGAGCAGGTTCATCGCCACCAGCAGAACGGACAAAAGCAGCGGCCACATCAAATAAATCCCCAGCTGCCCTTTTATCTTTATTTTCTCTTTCATATCCAACTCCCTACTTTTCTTTTACCCCGCCAAACATTGTTTCTATAAAATTAGTCGATCAAACCTCTTTCAGCACATTGTATCATAATTTCATGTTTTCGGCAACTTCTGAACGCTTTAAGCAGCATTTCAAACGTATGAATCCAGCCTCTACTTTTACTTATTTTCTATTTTTTTCTTCTACTGGAATATTTTTTCTGACTATGTTAAGATATCTTTATTCTAAATTAAAATAAGATTGGGGAATTGAGATGAATACAAAAGCAGAAACTGAACACCGTATGTGGAAACGCAATGCTGGACTGATCGCTTTTTTTATCAGTGGGATCTGTGCGATCAGCCCAGGCATTATCGTAACACACCTTCAGGAACAGTATCAATTTGATTATGGAATGACAGGAACTTTCATATCTCTTATGAACATCGGTAACTTAATCGCCGGTTTTCTGGCTGGCATATTGCCCACCCGACTTGGAATGAAAAAAAGTGTTGCACTTCTCACAATAGGATATACGATCGGATATGCCTGTATGGGAATCCACGGATGGATGCTTCTTTTCATGCTTGCCTTCTTCCTTCTTGGTATTGCCAAAGGTTCTACCATCAACACTTGTACCATTTTAGTTGGGAATAACAGTACAAACCGTACCACTGGAATGAACCTTATGCATGCCTGTTATGCCTGTGGCGCTCTTCTGTGCCCGTTCCTTATTTTAATGGCACAAAATAGTGGATTTACTGCACCCATGTTTCTCCTCTCTGCCTGCGGTATGGTTCTCTGGATCGTATTTTTTACAGTACCCATGGAAGACGGACAAAAAACAGCCCAGACACAGCACACAGATTGGGCTTTCCTCAAAAGCAGGCGTTTCTGGCTTCTGACAGGACTGATCTTCTGTCAAAATGCAGCTGAAACCAGTGTCAACAACTGGATGGTCTCCTACTTTAAAGGAAGCGGTATCCTGACAGGTGTTCTCAGTACTTATACCGTCACTGTGATGTGGGCTGCCACCCTGATCGCCAGACTTTTGATCGCCTTTGTCTTTCCTCTCAAAAAACCGGCAAAAGCCATGGTTTCTATGTCACTTGGATGCACTGTCTTTTATTTTGCCATGATTCTGGCTAATACACAGACTTCTGCCATCCTGCTTTTATTCTGCTTTGCATTCAGTATGGCAGGCATGAATCCCACTGCTACGTCCTTAGCCGGCAGAATGACAAGTGTGACCAGCATCGGTGTCATGCTGCCTGTAGCAAGCAGTGGTGCTATCCTAATGCCTTGGATCATAGGTATCGTGACAAACCATGTCGGAATTCAAGCAGGAATGATGACAAACATCATCCCCTGTGCCGGTCTGTTTCTCTTTGCTATATTAGTTCACCGACTTCCAGAAGAAGCCCCATAAATCTTTACTTTTGTAACTAAAAACATATTCGCCTCTATCAGGCAAAACACATTCACTTCTATAAATAAGAAAGGAAAACGGTGATTCTCCCACCACCTAAAGGCAGTGGGTTTCCGCACCGAGGTAATTTTATGAACATTAGAAGAGCCAAAAACAAAGATATCCCTAAGATCAATGACTTACTGACACAGGTTTTAAAAATACATGCGGATATCCGACCTGATATCTTTATTCCAGACACGACCAAGTATACCAATCCTGAACTGGAACAGATGGTCTTAGATGACCAAAATCCTATTTTTGTAGCAACAGATGATAAAGATGAGGTGATCGGTTATGCTTTCTGCCGAATCAAAGAACCTTATATCTCTAATAATATGATTCCTTTTAAAAGTTTCTTCATTGATGATCTGTGTGTAGACCAGACCGTACGGGGAATGAACATCGGAAGACATCTATTTGAGTTTGCCAAAGAAGAGGCAAAGCGACTGGGATGTTATGAACTGACGTTAAATGTATGGGAAGGCAATGACACAGCAAAACATTTTTATGAAAAAATGGGGATGTCCCCCAAAAAAACACTTATGCAATGTATCTTAGAGGAAAAGAATTAAACTTTTTTGAGTAAAGTCTGTGAAGTCCCATAAACGACCTTTGGGTTATGGATAAATTTGTTTATGAGACTTCACAAATTTTTCACAAAATAATTAGCACTCACCTCTTGACATTGCTAATAATGCGTGTTATATTACAGATATAACAAAGGAAAGAGAATGGATAAAAAGAAAACAGAAATCCGAATATAGATTCTCTTCCCCTGTATATACTATAGACAAACAATAAAAAAATATATAACATCTTTAGAATGGAGGAATGATTTATGTTAATGCCTAGTATTTTTAATGATAACGTATTTGATAACTGGATGAATGATCCGTTTGATATGGATTTCTTTGGACGCAGCAATCCACTTTATGGCAAACATGCAAAGAACATGATGAAGACAGATGTTCGTGAGACAGATTCTTCTTATGAACTGGATATTGATCTTCCTGGTTTTAAGAAAGATGATATCAACGCTTCCCTGAAAGACGGCTATTTGACCATTGAGGCTGCCAAGGGTCTGGATAAAGACCAAAAGGATGAGAAGGGTAACTACATCCGCCGTGAACGCTACGCAGGTTCTATGAGCAGAACATTCTATGTAGGCGATCAGATCAAACAGGAAGATATCAAAGCAAAATTTGAAAACGGCATCCTTCAGCTTTCCGTTCCTAAAAAAGAGGCACTTCCTAAGAATGAAGAGAGCCATCTGATATCCATTGAAGGCTAATCTCTGGTAAAATGCTCATCATATACAGTTGTGAATAAGATATATATTATAGTTTAACTACAATATGCATTGGAATCTAATGAAAAAGAATCCAATGTGAAGGAATCTGAAAAAAAAGACAGATATTGGAATACCACCATAATGTGATATTTCCAATATCTGTTTTTTACTTTTCCAATCTCAAAAATCCAGAAAGAATACTTTCCCCTTTCATAATCTTATGATAAAGTATGAAATAGAAGAAACCTATACTATATGGTTTCTCCACAATTTGTAGTGTGACTCTTTTCATAGAATGTCACATCTACTACAAAATACAGGGGATCTTGAGAAAGGAAGAAAAGGAAGGTGAACGAAGAAAAGGGAAAATGGCAGCTTCAACAGCTGGAATCGGCAAAGGTATCTGAACAAAATCATATCGTTGACCTGACTTTTGCAAACGGAGTGAAAGGAAGGATCACATTCCTTGAGGAAACGATTTTCCGTTATGATGTGGAAAAGACAGGAAATTTTAGGGAGTACGCCCTACCAAGAGATGAAGCGCACACAGCAAAGATCCAGCAAAGACCTGATGGATCTGAGGAATATACAAAGCCTGCTGTTTCGGTGTTAGATAACGAAAAAACACTGTCTGTACTATGTGAAAAAACAATGCTCACATGGGAAAAAGATACGGCAAACATGTCTGTATCTGTCCATGGAAACACGGTCTTGGAAGAAGCCGGATCTCTTGTGATCCAAGAAAACGAAATGATACAGACCCTGAAAAAGCATCCAAAAGAGAACTTCTTTGGAGGAGGAACTCAAAACGGACGCTTTGTGCACACAGGAAAGAAAATTCGAATTGTGAACGAAAGTGCATGGATGGACGGAGGAGTGGCATCTCCAAATCCATTTTATTATACAACAAACGGATATGGCATACTTTTCAATACATTTTCAGATGGATTCTAGGACTTTGGTGAAGAACATGAAGATCTTGTAACCATCATCCACAAAGAAAACCAATTCAGCGCTTATTATTTTGTGACAGAAAAAACTTGCGGGCGTGAGGTGGTTCAAGATCTCTTGAAAGCCTACTATCATATAACCGGCAATCCCATCCTTCTTCCAGAATATGGATTCTACGAGGGACACCTAAACTGTTACAACCGTGATGCATGGTCTGAAGAATCCGGAGACAAGGCATGGAACATAAAAGGAAATGCCGCTTATGACAGCAAAGGCATCACCCATTACGAGAGCGGCATGGCAACTGGTTATCATCTAAGCGCCGGAGCACATTCGGAATCTTTAAATGGAGAAAAACCATATGTGAGCACGCAGAATTACCCAGAATCGACAGACACTCCATACAAATACTCTGCAAGGGCAGTTTTAGATGAATACATAAAACATGATATGCCTCTCGGATATTTCCTTCCAAATGACGGCTATGGCGGCGGATATGGTCAAAATGGCTATTATGTGCAGGGAGGTGTAAACGGAAACGGCAGCAGTACGCCAGAACATATCGCTGCAGTGGATGCGAACGTAGAAAATTTTTCCCGATTTACAGAATATGCCAATGCACATGGTGTCGCATCCGGACTTTGGACAGAGAGCAATCTGACACCGGATTCCAACAAAGATACCTACTGGCACTTGCTGCGTGACTTCAGAAAGGAAGGGGCAAAAGGCAAGGCTACTACCCTAAAAACAGACGTTGCATGGGTTGGTCCAGGGTATTCTTTTCAATTAAATGGTGTAAAAACAGCCTATGACATCATAACCACGTCAGAACACTTCCGCCCCAACATCATCTCTCTGGACGGATGGGCAGGTTCACAGCGTTTCAACAGCGTCTGGACCGGCGATCAGACGGGGGGAAACTGGGAATATATCCGTTTCCATATTCCAACCTACATCGGAAGTTCCCTGAGCGGGAATCCGAATATCGGAAGTGATATGGATGGTATTTTCGGTGGGCGTGCTCTGATCGCAGCCCGTGATTATCAGTGGAAATCCTTTACCCCACAGATGCTGAACATGGACGGCTGGGGAAGCTATATGAAAGCACCATTTACATTCGGTGATCCATACACAGGGATCAACCGCATGTAAATGAAAATGAAAGCACAGCTGATGCCTTACATTTATACCTGCGCTGTCTCTGCTTCTAATATTAACACAGGAAATCAGGATACCGCTCTCCCGATGGTGCGGGCTATGTTTCTGGAATATCCGCAGGATACATACGCATACAGCAGACAGATCCTAAACAATTTCAAAGCGCCGCTCTGGAAATTACCGATATTTGTAAAAAACGGTGCGATCCTTCCGATGTATGAGGAAAACAATACCCCAGATCATGTGGATAGAAAAAACCGCATCATTGAATTCTGGCCTTATGAAGAAAGCCAATTCTATACTTATGAAGATGATGGGAAATATATCCAAAACCAGACTGAACAAGAGGACACATATGGTGTGATTGGGCATGTTTCTTATGGAAACTCTGTCTCCACACTCTATACTTCTAAATTACATGACGGTCTGGCTGTCCTGACAGCAGAAAGATCAGTCGGAACATATCAAGGTTATGAACCAACCAGAAACACAACTTTTGTCGTACATCTCTCCGAAAAACCTTCTGCCATATATGCCAAGAATGGCGATGTCCCTCTTTTTGTGAGGGAAGCCGCAACAAAACAAGCATTTGATACGGCTGTACTCTATGAAAACGAAGCCATCTTCTTCTATGATGAAGCTCCAAAACTCTGTACCTATGCGTCAGAGGAAGAGACAAAACTTCTGGAAATGACAAAAGATGTAAAAGGAACACCAAAGCTGTATGTAAGATTTGCCTCCGTAGACGCCTCAGAAACAATGCAGTCTTTGGAGATCCACGGCTATGTAAATACTTTCCCCTATCCAAAAGACCAGATCAATGCTGCATTAGACATTCCTCTCCTTCATGTACCAGAAGAAAAAAAGACTCCATCCAGCCTCTGGCTTGAATGGACAGGTGTGACAGAGGCAACATCTTATGAGATGCTGGTCGATGGAAAATTCTGTACCATGGGAGATTCCCTGTCTTTCCTTCATGACGAACTGGAATATGAATCCACACACACCTACTGTATCCGTTCGAGAAACGCTGAGGGATACTCAAAATGGAGCGATGAGATCACCTCTGCAACCCTTTTAGATCCATGGAGAAATGAAATCGGTGCGCTCGGAACTGTGAAATTTGCAGGAAGTGATGAGGCAGATGCATTGCGCTATGCTATAGACTACAGTTTCAAGGGAATGTTCTTCTGTGTAGACGATGTTGTAAAAGCACAGTATCCGTTTATCTATGACTTTGGAGCGGTCTATGAACTTGACAGATTTGAATATTATCCACGTGACAACTATGGAAGCGGTTCAGTACAGAAACTGAACATCTATTCCAGTTTAGACGGCAGACACTGGAACCTCGAATGGAATGGCGAAGAAGAAAATGACTGGACATATGATAAAAATTTAGAATTGGAAGAAAATGTAAAGATTGTCTCTTTGGATAGTGTGAACGCACGCTACCTGAAACTGGTTGTTACCAAATCCATCCGTAATTACTTTGCTGCCCATGAACTTCCGGTATATAAGAAAGACGGAACAAAACCATTTGCCGTGGGAAGTACAAACAAGAATGAAACCGTCTCCGCAGGCGACTACACGAATATGAAGAACTATCTTGGAACTTCCGTAAAAGATGGTTCTAACTTTGTGGATCAGATCCAAAAACGCTGTGGCGATATCAACAGGAACGGTATTTATGATGTCTATGACTACGCATATACGATGTTCCATCTGGACGGAGGGACAAAACAGACCGGTCCTGTATCCGGAAGTATTTCTTTGATCCCAGACACAGATATCGTACACGCTGGAGATACCTTTGCTCTTACAGTTTCAGCAAAAGATGTGAAGAATCTAAATGCATTTGGAAATGTATTACATTATGATCCTGCTGCCCTCAAATTTATGTCCATTGAACAGGATGATTCTATAAAATCTATGGAAAACCTGACGGTAAACAAACAGTATGAAGATCATACAGCGTATATCAACCTTGCATTTGCAAACCGTGGAGATCAGGAACTCTATCATGAAAGCGGCAGGCTTGCTGTGATCACTTTAAAAGCGCTGAAAGATCTCAAACCAGCTGAGGAGATGGCTTGTGAAGGGATCTGGCTGATCGGACCAGAATTTGACCTGATCCAATAAGATAAAATGAGATGAAACAAAACAACATAAGATAATACAAGGCAAAACAAGATAAAATGACATAACATAATGACATCTGTAAAGCGGCGATAAAAAATGAGGGGATTTTTCCTATGTTCAGGGAAAATCTCCTCATTCTAACTTACATTATTCTAACTTACATTGACAATGATTATAAGACTTTGGATAAGAAGTTCTTTAAGCGGTCTGATTGTGGATTGGTGAAAAATTCCTGCGGATTGTTTTCCTCTACAAAATCTCCTCCATCAAGGAACATCACTCTTGTGGCAACCTCCCTCGCAAAGCTCATCTCATGTGTTACAACCACCATCGTCATTCTCTCGTTTGCAAGTTCTCTCATAACATTGAGAACCTCTCCTACCATCTCTGGATCCAGAGCAGATGTCGGTTCATCAAACAACATGACATCTGGTTTCATTGCAAGAGCCCTAACGATCGCAATTCTCTGTTTCTGACCACCGGACAGCTGGTTCGGATATGCATCCGCTCTGTCTGCCAGTCCGACTCTCTTCAAAAGCTCCATCGCAGTCTGTTCTGCCTCCTGCTGGGAACGTCCCTGCAATTTTACTGGTGCAATGGTAAGGTTTTTCATGATCGTCATATGTGGAAATAAATTAAACTGCTGGAACACCATTCCCATCTTCTGACGCAGCTTATCAATATTGGTTTTAGGGTTTGTGATATCCGTCCCCTCAAACAAGATGTGTCCTCCCGTAGGCTCTTCCAGACGGTTCAAACACCTAAGAAATGTAGATTTTCCAGATCCGGAAGGACCTACTACAAATACAATATCCCCTTTATAAATATCTACATTGATATTTTTCAGAACATGCTGACTTCCCTTAAAGGATTTCGACAGATTTTCCACATGGATCAAAGGCTCTGTACGGTTCTCGATTGCATTCATCTTATCGTTCATTCTTGCGCAAACTCCTTTCCAGAATGCTGACCAGTTTTGTAAGGATTGTTACAACAACCCAATAAATCAACGCTACTGTGATCAGAGGCAGCACCGGATTATAGGTACGGCTTTTTACCAGATCGCCTGCACGGGTCAAATCCTGCAATGCGATAAAGCTGACTACAGAAGTCTCTTTTAAAAGAGCAATAAATTCATTACAAAGTGCCGGCAGGGCATTTTTGAATGCCTGAGGCAGCACAATATACCAGATGGTCTGTACATAGTTAAATCCCAAACTTCTTCCTGCCTCAAACTGTCCATTATCCACTGACATGATCCCACTTCTAAAGATCTCAGCTACATACGCACCAGAGTTGATGGCAAAAGCAAGAACCGCTGTCACCATTTTGTTGGCATCCGGACTGCTGAAAACAATAAAATACATGATCATCAACTGTACCAGAACCGGCGTTCCTCGGATAATAGAAAGATATGCCTTACAGATCATATCTAAAATACGCATTTTTCCGGTTTTATCATATGTGGAGCGGATCGTTCCCACTAAAAACCCGATCACGATTCCTATTAAAACAGAAAAAAGCGTTACAGTAAGTGTCACTTTTAAACCATTGATAAAAAATTTATATCTGTCATCTGATATAAAATTCAAATAAAATTGTTCTTTTGTTAAATATTGTGATAAATCCATGCTATCTTCCTTTTCTTTTTCGGCTGTTCTCCTTTTCACCTGAAAACAGAGGAAGCCCCAACTTTATCTTGTTGGAGCTCGATCAATCTGCGTACTTGTCTGTCTATCCTGTTTTATTGTCCAGCTAATGCTATGCTAACGGAACTCTCTTATTCTGCTGGAATGTACTTATTCATAATTGTATCAAATGTTCCGTCTTCCTGCAACTCTGCAATTGCCTTATTTAACTTCTCAGTCAGTTCTGTATTGCCCTTTGCAACTGCGATCGCATATTCCTCTTTACTCAGTTCCTCGCCAACCTGCTTGATGTCATCATTCTGGCTCAGAAATACTTTTGCTGGTGCTTTATCAATTACAATGGCATCAATCTTGCCCTGTTTCAAAGCCTGTACAGCCTCAAAGTAGGTTGTGTAACGCTCCATGCCTTCCTCTCCCACGATCTCTGTTGCTGTAAGGTCGCCTGTTGTTCCAAGCTGTACACCGATTTTCTTTCCTGTCAGTGTGTCAGCAGAAGTGATCTCCTCTTTTGCACCCTGTACCAGAATGACCAGAGAAGACTCTGCATAATTATCACTAAAATCTACAGATAACTTTCTCTCTTCGTTCTCTGTGATCGCTGCCATACCAATATCTGCTTTTCCTGTTGTGATAGAAGGAATGATCGCATCGAATGCCATATCCTCGATCTGGAGTTCCATCCCCATTTTATCAGCGATCGCCTGTGCCATCTCGATATCAATACCAACGATTTCTCCGCCTTCATGATACTCCCATGGATCAAACTCAGCATTGGTTGCCATTTTCAGAACACCGCCTGCTGCCTCTGTTGCCTCTGTTTTAGACTCTTCTGCTTTGGAAGCAGCTGTAGTTGTCTCTGCATCTGCTTTTGTATCTGCTGCTGTAGTAGCCGCAGTCGTTGCTGCAGTTGTTTCTTTATCAGAACTTCCGCATCCTGTAAAAGACATTGCCATCATTGCAGCAAGTCCAAGAGCTGCAAATTTTTTCATATTTTTCATAATCTTCTACTCCTTACTCTGTTTTTATTCTTCTAATTTGAATTTTTATACATTTTCTTGTAAATCACACTGTACATTATATCCTTTTTTTTCTAAAATGCAAGCTCTTTTTTTGCATATTTTTTGGAAAAAATACTTTTTTCCGTATATTTTTTCTAATATATGCAAATCTACAAAGATTCAAAATTATCCAACTGTTATCTTGATGATCCAATGAACACATAATTATCTTCTATGTTATCCTCTATACCAGCACTCTATCTTACTGTAAAATATTGCATTTTTAAACAAACCCATAAACCCAAACCAACACAAAAAAGACCCCATACCATCTCTGGTACAGAGTCTCTTCAAATTCTTTATACGTTTTTTGTGAGTAAAAAAATGAGTAAAATATTTCTCAAAAGCCCGAAAACCCTTGATTTTACTATATCTTATTCACATGTATATGGCATCAGAGCGATATGACGTGCTCTCTTGATTGCAACAGTCAAAGCTCTCTGGTGCTTTGCACAGTTACCGGTAATTCTTCTAGGAAGGATTTTACCTCTCTCAGATACATATCTTTTTAACTTGTTTACGTCCTTGTAATCAATAACGCCGTTCTTCTCGCCACAGAATACACAAACTTTTTTTCTTCTGCGCATACCGCCTCTTCTTA
>CAJMNU010000012.1 GCA_905214855.1 uncultured bacterium
GTTGAACCACCTACCAGAAGGACTTTGCTCAATTCTGCTGCTGTGATTCCTGCATCTCTTAATGCATTCTGTACTGGAATAGCAGTTCTCTCAATCAGATCATGTGTCAATTCATCAAATTTTGCACGGCTCAGGTTCATATCCAAATGCTTTGGTCCTTCTGCTGTTGCTGTGATAAATGGCAGGTTGATATTTGTAGTAGTTGCTGTGGACAGCTCTTTTTTCGCTTTCTCAGCAGCTTCTTTCAATCTCTGCATTGCCATCTTATCACCAGACAGATCTACACCTTCTGCCTTCTTAAACTCATCGATCATCCACTGTGTGATTGCATTATCAAAATCATCACCACCAAGACGAGTATCACCATTGGTTGCTAAAACTTCGATAACACCATCACCGATCTCAATGATGGAAACATCAAATGTACCACCACCTAAGTCGTATACCATGATCTTCTGCTCTTTTTCATTGTCCAGACCATATGCCAAAGCTGCTGCTGTCGGCTCGTTGATGATACGTTTTACTTCAAGACCTGCGATCTTACCTGCATCCTTGGTAGCCTGACGCTGTGCGTCATTAAAGTAAGCTGGAACTGTGATAACTGCCTCTGTTACTTTTTCACCCAGATAGCTCTCTGCGTCTGCTTTCAGTTTCTGAAGGATCATAGCGGAGATTTCCTGTGGTGTATATGCTTTATCATCAATTCTTACTTTGTAATCGCTTCCCATATGTCTCTTGATAGAAGAGATTGTTCTGTCTGCATTGGTAACTGCCTGACGTTTTGCCGGCTCACCTACCAGTCTCTCACCTGATTTTGTAAATGCCACTACGGATGGAGTGGTTCTGACACCTTCTGTATTTGCAATAACAACTGGTTTGCCGCCTTCCATAACGGCTACACATGAGTTTGTAGTACCTAAGTCAATACCAATAATCTTACTCATATCTTTTTCCTCCTGATATATGAAAACTATTTGTTCCTTCTGTTAATTGGCTACCTTTACCATACTATGTCTTACCACGCTGTCTCTGTAAAGATATCCTTTCTGGAATTCTTCTGCTACAATATTTTCACCGAATGATTCATCCTCAATATGCATCACTGCATTATGGAAATTCGGGTCAAATGGCTGACCAACTGCCTCAATCGGCTTAACTCCAAGCTCTTCCAGATTTTTAATAAGCTGTTTATAAATCTTATCCATGCCTTCCACAAATGGGCTTTCTTTTTCCTCTTCTGGGATCATGGTCAGACCTCTTTCAAAATTGTCTACAACCGGAAGGATCTTTTCTACCACACTCTTAGCTCCAACCTCAAACATTGCAGTTTTTTCCTTCTCGGTTCTTTTGCGGTAATTATCAAATTCCGCCATTGTTCTCTTGACACGGTCTGTCAATTCTTCAATCTGATCATCCTTTGGATCTTTTTTCTTCTTTCCAAAAAATCCTTTTTTTTCTTTATCAGATGCCTCATTCTTCGCAGACTCTGTGTTTTCTTGATTTTCTTCCACTGTTACGGATTCTGTATCCTGTATCGTCTCTTCGTTTTCCATTGGCTCTTTCAATTCCTTATTTTCCATATCTTCACCTATCTATTCTTCTTTATGGAACGCAGTGTCTAACTGCGTAATCAGTGTCTTTAATGTTGCAAGAACCTTCTCATAATCCATTCTTTTAGGACCTATAATGCCAATCGTTCCATGCAGACCGCCTCCCAACTCATATTGAGCGGTCACTATACTGCAATCTTTCATGGTCTGTACTGGTGCTTCGTCACCGATATACACCTGAATTCCTGTATTATCTGAAGACTGTGCTGCATCTGCAACTAAATCTTTCAGTAATTTCTTTTCTTCTAAAGTGCTGATCAGCTTGCTGGCATTTTCTCCATCACTCAATTCTGGATACTTAAAGATATTAGTTGCACCACTTGTATAAATCTGCAAATCTTCTTGATCTGCCCGAATGGACTCTGCTACCTTCTCCAGAACCCTGTCTACCACACCACTATGGATTCCTGCCTGCTCTTTCAATTTTGTAATCATCTGAAGATTGATCTCTTCGATCGTCAAACCATTCAGACTGCTGTTCAACATAATGTTCAGATTCAAAAGTTCCTCGTCACTCAGTTCATCCTGCACATCGATCATCGTATTCTTAATAATATTGCCTTCTACTACGATCACTGCAAGAAGTTTATTATAATCTACCTTTGACAGCTGAATAAACTTCAATTTTGTCAAATGATACTGAGGACCACTGATCATCGCTGCATAATTGGTATTCTTGGCAAGGATCTGTGCCATCTGTTTTAACAATAGCTCTACCCGATCCACACGCTTGATCATCAATTCCTTGAGTTCTTCTGCTTCCTGCTCTTTTTCTTCCATCAACTGGTCTACGTAAAAACGATATCCTTTATCTGAAGGAATACGACCTGCCGATGTATGAGGCTGTACAATGTAACCCATCTCCTCCAGATCAGCCATCTCATTTCGAATTGTTGCCGGACTGAGCTGAAGATCAAATCCTTTTGATATCGTTCTCGATCCTACTGGCTCTCCCGTCTCCAAATAGTTCTGGATGATGGCCTTGAGAATCTTTATTTTTCTTTCATCTAACTCCAATCAACCACACATCCTTTCTCTCTGGCGTTAGCACTCATTAGTGGTGAGTGCTAACATCTACAATCCATACTATATGCTTCTCTGGCTTTTTTGTCAAGGGGTTTTTTCTATTTTTTCCTTTTTTTCATCATTTCCTGATAACTTTTTCTTGACAAATAAAGATTTTCCATGTATAGTCTCTAATTGTTACAATTTTATTACGTTTAGAAATATATATTTAACATTTGTTTTAACTTTTTTAATCTTTTAGGAGGCTATTATGAAAATCAAGTTACATACCATATTCTTGGCAGTCTTTGCATTTTTGACAGGCAGTGTTCTGTTTACAATGTCTTCTTCTGCTGAGATCATCGGACAGGTTGATTGGGTAACAGAAACCTATCTGGAAGGATATGCATGGGACACAGAAGCTCCTGTCAGCTTAAACCTTACTCTTCAGATCAAAAAACAGGACAGCACAGAACCTGTAAAGACAATACAAGTGAATGCAGACCAGTATCGTTCTGATCTTCCATCTGTATCCAATGATAATGGATACCATAGTTTTCATCTTCCCATGGATTGGACAGAATTTGAAGATGGAATATACTCTATAGAACTTTATTATCTGGATCAGCTTGTATGTGAACCTGTTTCTTATACACATGGTGATGTTCCAACACAGGAAGAAACCAGCAAAACAAATAGTCAGAATTCCTCTTCCTACACTTCACTTGGTACATTTAAGATCACTGGTTATTGTCCATGTTATCAGTGTTCTGAAGGTTGGGGACGACATACTTCCACTGGTGCTATCGCTTCCTCTAATCATACCATTGCTGTAGATCCAAATGTCATTCCTTATGGCACTCAGGTTGTGATCAATGGAATCACCTATACTGCCGAAGATCGTGGTGGTGGTGTCAAAGGAAAACATATTGATATTTTTTATGATACTCACGCTGAAATCATGTCAAAGGGTACTCATCAGGCTGAGGTTTTTCTTCTTTCATAAATAAGGTTCTCAGATTTTTCTATAATATTGTAAAATCCCCCTTCTGTCAGATGGGATGTCAAATAATGACAGCCATTCCTCGACAAAAAGGGGGATTTTTATTTCACATAATGCTCTAAAATAGCGATTGAATGATAGAGCAGAGCCGACACTACACACAAAATTGTAATGCTCAACATAACAATATCCAGTTGGAAAATCTGCGTAGAATAGATGATCAGATAGCCTAAACCTGCTCTCGCTGCCAAAAATTCACCAATAATCACCCCAACCAGACAAAGTCCGATATTTACTTTCATATTACTGATGATCATAGGAACGGATCCCGGAAGCAGTATCTTCCAAAGAACATCTTTCTGAGTACCTCCTAAAGAATAGATCAAACGGATTTTATCTGGATCCATCTCCCGAAATCCATTGTGCAATGTCAAAACAGAGCCAAAAACAGCAATGGAAATAGCAGCTACAATAATCGTTTTTATGTTACTTCCAAGCCATACAATCAAAATCGGCGCAAGTGCAGATTTTGGAAGACTGTTCAGCATAACCAGACAAGGTTCTACAATATCTGCCAGCATCTTATACCTCCAAAGGAGTAGTGCAAGTGCCAGCCCCAATATAGTTACAAGGATAAAACTTATCAAAGTCTCCGCAACTGTAATAGCTGTATGATAAAAAATGGTTCCATCTTTTGCCATCTCTATAAAACATTTCCCTATTCTAACAGGGCTGCTGAAAATAAAAGAGTCGATCAGACCAGAATCTGCACTTATTTCCCAAATTACCAAGAAAAGGAAAAAAAGCAGACACCGCCATAGGATCACTATTCTTTGTTGGTATACCTGTTTTTTTACATACTCCTGCTGTGCCAGCGTTTCTGTATGTTCCTGTTTCATAGTAGACCTCCCCTCTATACTATCATCATATGGCGCTTATGAGGGAAAGTGCCCACTTTTCTGTTTATTTTATCAAAAAAAGCCTTATATCCTACTTAGCTTTCGCTATAAAGATATAAGACTTTTTCATAAAAAATATCAAACATGTGCCAGCTGCAATTCATATAACTTCTTATAGATACCACCTTTATCCAAAAGTTCCTGATGCGTGCCGCTCTCCCTGATACGTCCCTTATGCATTACCATAATCTTATCTGCATGCTGGATCGTAGAAAGACGGTGTGCAACCATAATGGTTGTCCTTCCTTCCATCAATTTAAATAAGGCTTCTTGGATCCATTGTTCTGTCTCGGTATCAATGTTGGCAGTTGCCTCATCCAAAATCAAAATCTGAGGCTGATATGCCAATGTTCTTGCAAAAGATAACAACTGTCTTTGACCAGCAGAGAATGTCGCTCCTCTCTCCGAAACAGGCTCATCATATTTTTGAGGTAATTTTTCAATAAAACGGCTTGCGTTCACCGTTTCTGCCGCCTGTACAACTTGTGCTCTTGTAATGGAAGCATCCCTTAGACGAATATTACTCTTAATATCACCAGTAAAGACAAATACATCCTGCTGTACCTGACCGATCGCCCTGCGGATCTGATCTTTACTCATCTCCTTAATATTCACTCCGTCAATCAGGATCTCTCCTTTTTGAATATCATAATAACGACCAATCAAATTCAAAATAGAAGACTTCCCTGCTCCTGTTGCTCCTACAAACGCTACCTTTTCTCCCGGTTCAATCGTAAAACTTACATCCTTTAAAATAAAGTCTTCGTCATTATAAGCAAACCACACATGTTTAAATTCAATCTTTCCCTTTACCTTATCCAGAATGACAGGATGTTCCTGTTCCAAGATCACAGGATCAGTATCCAGAATTGTAAAAATCTTCTCTGCAGATGCCACTGCATTCTGTAAAGTAGAAAATTGCTCTGCCAATTCCTGAATGGGTTCAAAAAATGAATTAATATATTGAAGAAAAATATACAAAGTTCCAATAGAGATCACATTGCGAAATACCATCGTACTTCCGCTGGAAATCACAATGACCAATGCAATGATAGATACCAAATAGATAGATGGTCTGAAAATAGCAAACACCATCATCTCACGATAATTTGCGCGGTATAATTCCTGACTTTTTTTACAAAAATCCTGATATTTTACGATTTCTCTATTAAAAATCTGAATGATCTTCATACCAGAAAGATTCTCGGAAAGGAATGTATTCAATGCAGTGATCTTTGTTCTGGTCATCTGATATGCTCTTCTGGATATTTTTTTAAATAATACAGTCAACCCTGCCACTACTGGAAGCATTACAAACGATAACAGTGCCATACGCACATTCAAAAGAAGCATCACAATTGCCAATCCTATGATTTTCATTGTGTTTTTAAACAATTTTACCAAAATGTTAGAATACATCTCATTTAAAGATTCCACATCATTTGTCACTCTGGTAACAATCTTTCCAACTGGAGTTAGATCAAAAAATCTCATGGAAAGTTTCTGAATGTGAGCAAAAACCTCCTGACGCACCTCATAAATAATGTCCTGTCCCATTTTCTGAAGTTTTAAGTATTGTACTCGATTGCACACAAACAGCAAAAGCAACAGGCAAAGATACAATACTGAACTTACCAGAATACCTGTAAAATCACTGTGACGCAAAATCTTTAAATCCTCACTCTGCATCCATGTGCCAGTCCATTCTCTGTCTCCCCACACAATCTTCAATGTTCCATCTGAATTTTCAGTGAGCATCTGGTCTCCTTCCAATTCTGCCTGCTCCAACAAATTCAGATCCTGCATAGACAGCCCCCGGATCAGATAATATTTTCCTTCATGGGAAACCAAGCGCCAATACTCTGAATCTTCTTTTTCTGCCTTTACAATTTTCCTGATACCTACACCATCATATTCAATATTAGCATTCTCTTTTGTTACTTCATAAGGGAACTGATAGCCGTTTACATACTTATCAATTGCATTTCCAATCAGGATTGGTTTATATAATTCCAATACTGTAACCATAAAAACAAGGAAAAAACAGAACGCTACTGTCTTTTTGTATCCTTTCATGTAAGACAACATCCTCAGGATCGCATTGCCTTTATAGTGGGGTGCATCTTCCACTGCATTTACAGTATGGTTCCTTACTTTTTGGCTCATTCTGTCTCTCCCCCTTCTCCCTCTTCTTCCAATTGTTTTTCCAGCTGCTGCTTTTCATAGATGGAAGCGTAAATTCCGTTTTGTTTCATCAATTCGCTATGTGTACCATACTCTGCAACACGACCTTCATCCAATACTAAAATCGCATCTGCATTCTGAATGGTCGAAATTCTATGTGCAATCATAATAGTTGTTTTATCCGCTCTGTCCTCTTTCAGATTTCTCAGGATCTGTTCCTCTGTATCTGTATCTACTGCTGACAAAGCATCATCCAAGATAAGGATTGGAGCGTCTTTTAAAAGAGCCCTTGCAATAGAACTTCTCTGTTTCTGACCTCCTGAGATGGTTACACCACGTTCTCCTACCATTGTTTGATACTGTTCCGGAAAATCCATAATATTATCATGGATACATGCTTTTCTTGCCGCATCATAAATATCTTCCATTGTCTTATGCTCTGACCCAAAGGCAATATTACCTGCTATCGTGTCTGAAAACAAAAAATTGTCCTGTGGCACATAAGCAATATCACGCCTTAAAATTTCCAGAGGAATTTCTTTCAATGTATATCCATCCATACTGATCATACCTTCTTCTGTATTGTATAAACGCAAAAGAAGATTTGCTATGGTTGTCTTTCCGCTTCCGGTACGTCCAATGATTGCCAAAGTAGTTCCTTTCTTAATAGGAACAGTAACATCTTTAAGAACAGGCGTTTCTTTTTCATGACCCGGATAAGAAAATGTCAGATGAGAAATTTCAATATTCCCTTCCAATCTTTCTACAGGCTGTACACTCTCTTCATCCACAATTTCCGGCTGTTCATCAAATATCTTTTGTATTCTCTTCATAGAAGCAAGTCCTTGGGACAAGCTGGTAATACATTCCCCTGCTGCCATCATTGGCCATACCAGCATGGCAATGTACTGATTAAATGCTACAAAACGTCCCAATGTGATCTCACCGATCAATGCAAGGTATCCTCCATAAAGCAGAGTCAAAAGTCCACTTACACCTACGATCAGATCCAATAATGGCAAAAACAAAGCCTGTGTCTCCACTACACCCAGATTTTTCTCTTTGTTGAACTGGTTTGTTTTAGCAAACGCTGCAAGTTCCATCCTTTCCTGAACAAATGCCTTAATCACACGGATTCCAGAAACACTCTCCTGCACCTGATCTGTCAAACCAGAAAATGCTTCTTGCTTTTCTCTAAATCTCTCATGCATGACTTTTCCATACACATAATCCCCAACGACAATGACCAAGAGTGGAATCACTGCCAAGAGTGTCAATTTCACACTGACATACCACATCATCTTTCCCAACACAAGAAGCATCATTACACTTGCGTCAAATGCCGTGACGATCGTTGGTCCTAATGCCATTCTGACTGCGGCAAGATCATTGGTAAAATGTGCCATAAAATCACCCGTTTTATGTTCATTAAAATAATGCATGGATAATTTTTCCAAATGACCAAACATATCATTTCTCAATTCTTTTTCAATGGAACGTGCAGAACCAAAAATAAAAAATCTCCATAAAAAGCGCCCTAGAGCAATGCCTGCACCGAATAAAAGAATCTTTCCGATCAAAATCCAAATCATATCCATGCCAATGCTATGACTTTCCAAACCATCTGTGATCTCTCCGGTAAACTGTGGAATATATACATTTAATAAATCCACCGCAAACAGAGCTGCAATACCCAGAATATACTTCCAGGCATAGCGCTTCACATAGCGCCCCATCATCCCTATTTCTCCCATCTCTTGTTTCCTCCAAACTTCTCTTTTTGGTAAAAATCAACCGCTTTATGTCCCAAACTGAGTGATCAAAATCTCCACCGCCAGTCTGTCAGCGATTCTTCCTGTTTTCACTGCCTCTTCCAGTTCCACACAGCTCTCTACATATCTTAAAATCTGTTCTCTGGAAAAAGTTCTGCCTTGCCCCATCAACTTTCCCGCTATAAAGGGCTGCAATTTCATCTGCTTGGCAATCTGTATTCTGTCCATCCCATGCAGCATCAATTCTTTAACCTGCAAGATCTGATTAAACTGCTTAGCAATCAAAAACAAAATACGCATGGGAGGTTCTTTCAATGTCAAAAGATCTTCATACAAATCTAATGCTTTTTTGGTATTTCTTGCAGCTACAGCAGCAATCATATCGAAAATACGGTTGACCACTTTCACGGTACAGACGGCATCTATATCTTCATCTGTCACAATTTCCCTTCCCATTGTATAACAAATTACTTTCTCCAACTCCATACTGATCTGGGTCATCTCGTCCCCAACCATACTAAGAAAATATTCCATTGTATGATTTGTGATCTTCTTTCCCTCTCTGATCAAGATAGTTGCTGCCCATCGTGATAATTGTTCCGGACTTTGGTGACCAAGTTCAGCCACATATCCCACTTCCTTCACTTTCTTATACAGCTTATTCCGCTTGTCTACCTGTTCCTCCACAAAAACAAGACAGGCAGTGTCCGGCATCTGATCTAAGTATTCCGTCAAACCTTCTGGTGTACTTTTAAAAAAACCACTGTCTTCCATCAAGATCAAACGTTTATCAGAAAAAAACGGCATTGTATCTGCCATAGCCATTACTTCTTCTGCATCCACTCCTTTTCCCTCAAAAGCGGTATAGTTTATTGTGTCATCGCCTACTATCGCTTCTCTGAGACGTTTTTTGTAACTTTGTTTTAAATAGGACTCTTCCCCATACAAAAGATAAACAGGACGGAATTTTTTCTCTTTGATGTCTTGATTTAATATCTGCATATGTTTTCATTCCTTTTTTACTTTACCATTACATTTTCCAACACTCTTTGTTTATCACCTGATTCTTATTATTGTATCATTCGCATTCTAACCATGCAACTTGATTTCTTGTCTTCCTTTGTGAAAACTATACTGTATTTTTTCCTTTTTATATTTTAAACAAATAGCACCTTGATCCTCAGTAGAAAATATTGTAATATTTCGTTCTTGTAAACGCTTTAGAACAATAGAAGACGGATGACCATAAGAGTTCCCCTTTCCATAGGACAATACTGCATATTTGGGAGAAACTGCATCTAAAAACACCTCACCTGTTGATGTTTCAGATCCATGATGAGCTACTTTTAAAATATCGATATCTCTTCCCTCTAAATATGGTTTATAAAGTTGCAAAAGTTGTTCTTCTGCTTCCTGTTCTATATCTCCTGTAAAAAGTACTGAGCAATCCCCATACTCCATAAGCATAACAATAGAATGATTGTTTCTGTCTGATGCTGTCGTTTTTTCAGATGGATACAGACCATATATTTTCAACTTGCCATCTTCCCACAAATCTCCTTCTCCAAATTCTAACAACTTCCCAGTTGAATATTTTTTTAATCTCTCATACACTGGATCGTCTTGGTTTTTAGGAAGAACCAGACATTTCACCTCCACTCTGCTCTCATTTCCCAATAAATACTCCAATCCACTGATATGATCGCTATCTCCATGACTGACAAAAGCATAATCTATGGTTTTTATCCCCATTGATTTTAAAACTGGTTCCAAAGCATATTTTCCTAATTCATTCCTATCTGTACTTCCTCCATCCAGTAAAATATTGTATTTCTCTGTTCGGATTAAAATCCCATCCCCCTGTCCTACATCCAAAAACCAAATTTCCAGACAATTTGGCTGTTTTTCCTTCAATAGCTGTGTACAACATGAAAATATTAGGATCAAGATCATCATCCTGCCCCAATATACTTTGCTATACTTTTCAACCTGCTTTTCTTCTTTTCTAACATATCTTTCTTCTTTTTTCTTGTTTATATGTTTTACATGGAATATATACCATAGGAGTCCTCCCAAAATCCCATAGTACACTATCATTTTCCCACGTTCTGGTTTACCAGTAACTTGTATACTTTTTGGCAATCTTAGAGAAAACGCACATAAAAAATGATATAATTTTAAAATGTAATGTGCTGGTCCTGCTGCCATCACAGCCAGACCTCCTATTCCCGGAATACATCCCAGCAAAACAACAGACAATCCAGATACAAGAATGCCCCCCATAAAAGGAATTACAAGCAGATTTAATACTATTGTATAGGGTGGAAATTCAAAATACCAATAACAGATGATAGGTAATGTCCCCCATTGTACTGCCAGATTCATTACAATTGCTTTTGCCAGAGCACTTTGTGGTTGTTTTTCTCCCTGCCCTATAGTCCACTCAGATACTATTTTCCCAATTCCTACAATGGAAGCCACTGCTCCAAACGAAAGCTGTACACCTCCTTCCAGCATCATTCTTGGACTGTCCCACAAGATCCAAAACAAAGAAAATGCCAATGCAGACCAAATATCATATGTTCTTCCTGATAATTTAGCTCCCATTATAAGACAAAACATAAATACTGCACGCTGCGCTGATGGACTCCATCCACTAAGCCAGCCAAAGATTACAACAATACTTCCTGAAAACATCACACAGAAACAAAGATTGCCTCCTGCTCTTCTGGCTACATTCCAGCAGCCTATTCCCAAAAGTGATATGTGAAGTCCACTCACTGCTAGTAAATGTGCAATTCCACTCCATTGATATAAATCCCTTTCTCTTTCATCCAGACTGCTCTTATCTCCCAAAAGCATTGCTTTCACCATACCAGCATCCTGTTTTTCCATGTAATGATCCAAGATATCCCCTGCCATTTGCAAATATTGATATCTTATATTTTTAAAAAACAGATTATTTTTTCTAATACATTGTATGTATTCTCCCCATCCTCCGAATCCAACACCGCGTGCATAACAGTATGTCCTATAATCCCATTCTCCTGGATTTCTCTCTGTCTGAGTCAAAGAAAAACTCCCCTTAATCTTGATAAAATCTCCAATCTCAATGCATGTATGAGATACCTTATATTCTTCATTCTCTTTGTTTTTTAGCTTTAAAGCATCCTGCTTTGCAAAGCTCTCTTCCCATTCCACACTGATTTTCCCCTTCATTTTCAGAGGATGTTTTTTTATTTTTACACTGTCTATATAGCAATCTTTCAAAAGAACCTGTATCTTCCTTGTTTCCTTTTGAATCTCAATCTCTTCTACAAGACCATAGATAAAGCCCTTGATCTGTCCCTTTTGATCCCCATACTGCATAAAATATCTTTCATTTTCTTTTTCTATCTGTATTACGTGTCTTGCACGGACATTTCCAACAAGAATACACAAAAGAAGCAGACATATCATACACCCAATTTGTTTTCTATTATGTTGCTTCTTTTCTCTATTCAAAAAGGAGCCTGCCAATGGTACTCTTTTTCCCTTAACTTGCTCCTTTTTTAGCATGAAGACAGCACCTGCCATATATATGGCAAGAACCATCCCCAATATCCCAATCGTCTGTATCTGCAAGGCAAGGTACTCTCCAAGTGCGAATGCCCCTACTATCCAGACAAGCGGTCTTATTTTATTTTCCCCCTATATAATCCAAATTTCGCTCAAAAATGGTATTTAATGGTAATGTATCTCTAAATAGAACATCCGAAGAACCATTGACAGTGATCTGAATCTTATTGATTGTAGACAGCTCTGAAAGCGAATTTACAATCGCATAAATTGGTATTTCTGGTTTCACATCCAAACTATTCTTTAAAAATGATTCATCAAAATTCAAATAACATACATTTTCATTGACATATATTCCCAAAATCTTGGTATCTGATGAAAGAACCGGACTATGTCCCGTCTCTTTTGGACCTTTTATCAATTCTGATACTACTAATCTCTCCATAGAAGAATTAATATTATGAATCAATTCCCTCTCCTCTGGAACAAGAGTCGTACCCTCAGCATCTGTAAAATACAGAACCACTGTTTTCTTTTCAAAGTCATTGACATCTGTAATACTTGATATAAAATCACTTTCTGAAAACATTCCTACAGGATTCCCGCTTTTATCCATTAAGGGTTGCTCTCCACTGTAGATCATAATATAATCTACAAAAGGAAGCTGTGTTAATGTCTGTGCTAATGCAGCACGGCATAAAATTTCTCTTCCTGCATCCATCTCTGCATAATTACTGTCAAAATACAGATACAACACCGATTGTTCCAAACGATATTCTTGATATTCTACCTTTTCTGGCAAAGCAACCTGACATTCTATCTCTTTGGGAACAGTCTGAAAATTTGATATCAATTCTTGGATCAACTCTTTCTCATCTGTTGTTTTTGTTCTATATTCTACAGAGACCATTCCTGTTCCATTCGAATTTAAATAACTGATCTGGTAACTATTTTCTGTTTCCCCTGCTGTTTCTTCTGGAAGAATCTCATCTTTCTGGCATCCTGCCAACATCAAAAGCATACAAAAAAGAAACAGACAAAGAATTTTCTTGATTTTTTTGCTTTCCCTCATTGATCTCTCCATTCTTTCTGCGATACTTCTGCCCTCATCACTTCCACAATATCCAAAACTCTCATAAGTCTTGCATATCATGAAATATATTTCAACGGGACACGCACAGTAAATGTCGTTCCCTCTCCATCCCTGCTTTGAACTTTAATTGCCCCTTGATGCATCTGGATTACACTTTTTGTGATTGCAAGTCCTAAACCAGTACCACCTGATTCTCTGCTCCTTGCCTTATCAACCCGATAAAATCTTTCAAAAATACGGTTTTGGAATTCCTCTGGTATACCAATACCTGAATCTGCCACTTTTACATAAAAAAACTTATGATCTGCATCCAATGTTACACGAACCCATCCCCCATCCAGATTATATTTGACAGCATTCTCTATTAGATTATTCAAAGCAAGTGACATTTTTACTTCATCAATTTCAGCAGAAACCTCTCGTATACTTTCAAAGATCAATTCTACATTTCTCTTCTGTGCAATAGGACGCAGTCTTTTCATAATCAATTCGATCAAAGCATTGATATCTGTTTTCTCCACATTCAGCTCTGCAGCAGCTTTATCCATACGGACCAATGACAAAAGATCATCTACGATCTTACTTTCTCTGTCGATTTCATCTGAAATGTCTGTCATAAATTCCTTATAAAGTTCAATGGGTGCCTCTTCCATCCCCATAAGAGAGTCTGCTAAAACACGGATCGACGTGATTGGAGTTTTCAATTCATGGGATACATTAGAAACAAATTCCTGTCGTGCCTGATCCAATTGTTTCGCATTAGAAAGAGTTTGGTTCAATGTCTGGGAAATCTCTCTAGTTTCCTGATATATATTTACTTGGATATCTTCATCCAAATTACCATCTGCTGCCAGTCTTAATCTGCTAATTAATCTCTTGAATGGTTCCATCATACACTGTGCACACAAAAATGCTAAAATTATCAAAATAATTCCAAAAAATAATTCCATCATTCTTGCCCGATCCATAAATTTCCCTTTTTCTGCCAAAATTTCTTCTGTGGAAGATATTGCAACTAAAACTCCCTCTATATGCTGTTCCTCTTTATCTTTATAAATAGGTGTTGTGATATAAAAATAATGCTCCTTGTCAAAATAATCGCTGCTGCTCTCTCCCTGAAAACAACGGATCACCTGCTCTGCTATGGTAATTTTTCCGTTAGACAGTCCAAAAGAATCGTAAATGATCCTGAAATTCCTGTCCACCACATAAATCCGCCCCTCATACATATCTCCGATAATCTGCATTTCTCCGGAAATTCCTGCACTTTTTGCCGGATTTTCTAAATATCCATTCACAGAAATCTTATTTCCTATCATAAGACATTGAGACTGCATCTCCTGCATCTTAGAATCAATCCTCTGATGGCTATAAAAACCAGACAGCATCTTGCTTTGAACCAGAAGGGGAATGATTCCAACAAAAAAGAGCAAAATGCCAATCAATACTTTAAACGGAATAGCACGTTCTCTCATATGCCACTCTTTCCACAACGTATTTCCTCTCATTCCCACTCCTCCTATTCTGTATCAGCTTTTAATTTTCCATCTGATCTAAAGCATTTACAGAAGTATATAAATGATAATATTGTCCCTTTTGCTTTAACAATTCATCATGACTTCCTTGTTCTGCAATCTTTCCATCAGAGAGAACTAAAATCCTATCCGCATTGCGGATCGTTGTCAACCGATGTGCAATAGTTAATGTAGTTCTTCCCACTGCCAGCCTTTCCAATGATTTTGATACAAGAACTTCACTCTCATTATCAAGTGCAGAAGTTGCCTCATCTAAAATCAAAATAGATGGATTTTTCAAAAATACTCTTGCAATACTAATTCTCTGTTTTTGACCTCCAGACAGCTTAACTCCCCGCTCTCCTACATAAGTGTCATACCCATTGCTCAATTCTGAAATAAATTCATGTGCTCCTGCCATCTTTGCCGCTTCCATAACTTCCTCACGGCTGGCTCCTGGACGACCATACGCAATGTTCTCAAACACAGTTCCTGAAAATAAATATACATCCTGCTGTACAATTCCGATATTTTCTCTCAAACTCTGAAGTGTTACCTTTTTATTGTCCTGACCGTCGATCAAGATCTGCCCTGTGGTTGTATCGTAAAAACGAGGAATCAGATTACAAAGCGTTGTCTTACCCCCACCGGAAGGTCCTACCAAAGCAATTTTTTCTCCTGAATGAATCTGGATGGATACATGACTTAATACTGGATTATGATCATCTGGGTATTCAAAACTGACATCTTTTAATTCGATCTCACCTTTTACATCTCTTAACTCTTTTGCTCCTGGTTCATCAAAAATATCAATCTTAGAATCCATAATCTCAACAAAACGTTCAATACCAGTCATACCTCTCTGGAACTGTTCTGTAAATTCAATGATTCTCCGGATAGTAGTCAATAATGTAGTCACATACAAAGTATAGGCAAACAAATCCCCTGGTGCAATACTTCCCCTCATCATGAAATATCCACCAATCACAATTACAACCAGATACATTAAACCATCAAACAATCTAGTTGTTGTATGAAATCCTGCCATATAGTGATATGTCTCTTTTTTGATGTCCAAAAATTTACGGTTTCCTTCTCCAAATTTACGAATTTCCATCTGTTCATTACCAAATGCCCTAACTACACGACCTCCTAAAAGGCTGTCTTCAATCTGTGCATTCAGCTCACCAATATGATTTCTTTGTTTTTTGAAGGCTGCTCTCATTCTAAGATTAAAATAAGAACAACTCACTGTCATAACAGGAATAATCACAAACAGGATCAACGTTAAAGGAATATTAATTCGGATCAATATTAAAAAGGAAATGACTGCCTTAATAAAGGCAATAAAAAACTCCTCTGGACAATGATGTGCAAACTCTGTCACATCAAAAAGATCATTTGTAATTCTGGACATAATCTGTCCAACTTTTACATTGTTATAATAGGAATCTGACAGTTTCTGCAAATGACAGAAAGCATCTTCTCTCATATCAGTTTCAATTTTTGCTCCCATAATATGTCCAACACTTGACATATAATAATTGGCGATCGCATCTATAATGCGAAGTACAAAATACAACACTCCCATTGACACAATCATCCTACCTGTAACAAGAGCTACATTCTCTAACCCTGTATTGGTAAGGTGGCGTAAGATCAAAGGCAGCACCATCTCACAAACTGTTGTTAAAGAAGCACAGAACAGATCCAATATCAACACTTTCTTGTACTTGACAAAATATGGCAGAAAGCGCTTCATTAATTCTGTGGTTTTCATTCGTTTTGGTTCCATCATACTCACTCCATTTTCTAAAAATTTATGGTCAGTCTGCAACTCACTCCCAACCATTCTTCATTTTAGCCTATTTTTTTGCAAAAGTGAAGAGGCTTTCTGCTTGCACAAACAATTCTGCCATGATACACTATTTCTTGAAAAAGCTCTAAAAATATTCATCAAAATCTCTGGTATACAAAAGGGAGGGAGTCTAAATGCCTTATTGTCCTAAATGTGATATGGAATTCGTAGATGGAATCACAATATGTTCTGATTGCAAAGGTCCTCTTGTCGCATCCAAAGAATATGCTCTTCAGCTTCAAAAAGAAGAAAAACGACAAATGGAAGAAGCCAATCAGATTTTTAAACAGCAGCTTCAAGAATTTGAAACACTACAATCCAATCCGTCATCTGATGAAGAAAATATTCCAAAAACTTCTGTCTATGTAAAACAATCTGATAAATACCGAGAACTCTGTTCTTCGGCACTTGCTTTTTGGGGAGTTGGCATTTTTTTACTTCTTATTGCCCTTGTCTTCTGGATTCCAGTTGTGCCAATCCTTATGACAAAAAGCTCTCGTATCTTATTCTTAGGGACATTGACTTGTATGGGATGTTTTTGTATAGGAATTGCTTGGAAAACACAAAAATCTGCATATTTAGCAAAAAATGCGATCGCAGCAGAAGAAAAGAGTACAAAAGAGATCACAGAATGGTTTCTCTGTAATTATACCGCAGAAGAATTGGACCAGCAATTACTCACAGAATATGGTGTTCTTCAGACAGAAATCCTTGCATTAAAACGCTTTGAATTGATTCAGGATTATCTTACTACACATCAGGATCTCCCTGATCCTTCTTATGTAGATGAATTATGTGAAACCATTTATCAAAAATTATTCGAAAAATAGAAAAGTTGCATATCAAGATTTTTTATGTTGAAATTATAACATATTTTATCTTGATATGCAACTATTTTTATGCTATACTCTAACTATCAAAATAAGTTATAAAACTTTTGCTTAGATATGTGAAAACGTCAACACAGCTTTCAACGCCCCATGACCTAGGAAAATTCTGTTCCTATGTAAATTTTATGAATAAGCACGTTTTATAATCTCATCCATGTGGATCTGTGCTTCTCGACGAATTTTTTCTTCATCTAAAGTAAGAACTTCCCTGTTTCTCATAACAATCTTTCCATTGATAATAGAATCAGTCACATCATGTCCATTTGCTGCCTCAACAATCGTATTTACCAGATTTTGGCTTGGGGTAATATGAGGCTGATCAATATTTAAAAGAATAAGATCTGCTTTTTTTCCTTCTTCTACTGTACCCAGAATATCACCTTTTCCAATTGCATTAGCACCACCCTGAGTAGCCATCTTCAAAACAGTGGGACAAGTCATTACTACTGGATTGAAGGATGGAAGTCCCCAATAAGCAATCATGCCATAACGAAGTACTTTCATCTCATCAAACAAATCCAGATTTGATGGAGCAGCTCCATCACATCCCAGTCCTACACTAAGTCCTGCCTGAAGGATCTGAGGTGCTTTTGGAAATCCATGATTTGCCAAATTTGCTCTTGGACAATGAATCACTTTCACATTACGTTCTGCCATCAAGTCAATATCATCATCTGACAACATTACATTATGAGCTGTAAGAAGATTAGGACCTAAAACTCCCATGGCATCCAAAAATTGAGCTGGACGCATTTTATAATTCTGAAGGCAAAAGCTCACTTCATCCTTATGTTCACACAGATGAGCATGGATTCCTGTATGAAGTTCTTCTGCTGAATCACTCACCATAGTGATCAACTCTTTAGAACAGGTCATAACCTGACGGATTGCAAACCAGATATCCACTCTTCCGTCTCCTGCACCCTGATATGCCTGATATAAATCTTTAGTATGTGCAATTGCTTCCTTTGCCGTCTCTTTCATCGCACCAGTAATCGCATTTCCTATATCCATAGTAGACTTGGCAATAGCTGCACGCATTCCAGATTCAATAACAGCGTCTGCCACCCGCTCCATATGCACACCACCAGAATCTGCAAATGCAGTGGTTCCATTTTTAATCATCTCCAGACAGGCAAGCTGACCACTTATATAAGAATCTTCTGGCAAAAGATTGCTCTCAAACGGCACTAAAAAACGAGTCCATACCATAGGATATTCATCTGATACACGTCCTCTTAAAAGCTGTTGACAAGTATGTGTATGTCCATCCACAAATCCTGGCATGAGCAGTTTCCCTTTTCCATCCAGAACTTGTACAGGTTGGTATAATTTTTCCAATTCTTCAGTCGGACCAATCTTTTCAATCCATGAATTTTTTACAGCTACACTGCATTGACCAGAAATCGTCATATCTGGTTTCAATATTTGACATCCACGTATCAAAATATCACATGTTTCCATATGAATTGTCTCCTCCTACATAAAACTTTCTCAAAAAACATTTCTTTTCTATTTGCAAGTCATTTTACTGCAAAAACTTCCAGTTTAAATTGCACCAGTAAGTTTTAAAACAAGATGTGCTACCAATGCGGAAAAAATAAATGTTCCAGTAATAACAAGAAGAGTGATCAATACCATCTTCCATCCCATTTTTGCAAAATTCTTTAAATCTTTTCCAAGAGAAATTCCAGCAAAAGCTCCCAAAGCAGTAGCTGGAGCCATAAATGCTACCTGTGAAGTCACCTGAATAATAAAATCTTTTACCGGAGAAATCGGGCAGGCAAGTAAAAGCCCAGTCAATGAAACATACATCATAGATGGTAGTTTAATAAAACGATTCATAAACTGACTCAAAGTTAAACCAAACAAAGCAATGGCACTGAGAAGCAAAATTCCTCCTATGGAATCAACCAATGGCATTTTATAACCAATAACATTGGTAATAATCATAATAATAGCGGTCAAACCGAGAAGAGCAGCTTCACGAATACAATATTTTCCCAACATTTATTTTCCCTCCTTGGCAGCTTTATGTCCCAGTTTTGGTTCTAACCAGGCATACAGTTTTCTTGTGATCGGCAGTCCTACAAAAGTTCCCATATAAATTCCGGTAATTCCTGTCAACATATCACTTGCACCGCCCATGATCATAATATCTTCTGCATATTCAGGATAAATCTCTCCTAAAGTTCCTGCTGCTGCTGTCATCATAGAGCCACTTCCTACACCAGAAGCCATTCCCATTGCTAATGGATGGAATACATCCCAAGAAGCTACAACTCCTGCTAAAAGACTGACAAAAACAGTTCCTATTACAGAACCTACAATATAAACAGCAAATGTTCCTTTTGTCTCTTCTGCATCTGGTCCATAAATATCTGTTGTTAGACCCAGATTGGAATCTCTGTTAATAGAATAACATGCACCAATTGCTTCTTTTTTCAATCCCAGTAGAAGTGCAATCGGAAGAGAGATAAAAATAGTTCCTAAGTTTCCAAACTCCTGAAGCAGAAGTGCTGGACCAACCTCTACTAATTTTGCCAGATTAGCACCTGCAGAAACTCCCATTTTTGCCATAAAAGGCGCTAATGCTACCAGAACCATCGTTCCTCCTGCTTTTGATTCCTCCTGATTAAACAGTCGAAACATATCTGGTCCTAAAAGTCCTCCCAGAATCACTGCAAATACCATTGGAAATAAAGTCAGTGTTCCTATCCCAATATTGATCTTGATAGTTCCAATGCAGTCACATATTAAAGCCAAAACAACAGCTACTGCATACACTTTCCAATATTTCCTGATAACCATCTTCAGATTTTCCATTTTCCTATTTCCCCTTTCCTTTATCAGGTTTTACTGTGATTTCATCATATCACAAAGGTTCTGGCTTCTGTAGACAGAAAAAAACGATGGAAATCCATCGTTTTTAATGATACATCTTTATTTGCCGCTATGCTTCTTCTGTGCGTACCCGTTCTACAAACTCCTTTGCCAAATCTGATAGCAGGAAATTATTCTTTACAATCCATCCAATTTCCAGACTGACACCATTTTTAATCGGAATTGCTTTAATATCTTCATAATTTTCATCTTTTGTATGGTATCCACTTCCCACTGCAAAACCGTTATTATTTCTCATCAAAGAATAGGCTGCTGCCCTATCTGAGACAGATATCACCTTTTTTACGCGGTAGTTTGCAAGAATCCCCTGTGTATAGGCTGGATTTGCATCAATTGCACGATCATATGTTATAAAGGGATATTGGATAATGTCTTCTGCTGTAATCTGGCTACATCCAGACAATGGATGATTTTCACATACATAGACATGTGCAGTTTTATAGCCAATATGATTAAATATAATCCCTCTTCCTCTCAATTCCTGCACCATTTGTCCTTTCGTCTGTTCAGAAAAGAAAATGATTCCTACTTCTGCCATTCCTTTTTCTACCTGATCTAACACTTCCGTTGTCTTGCATTCTTGGAATCCCACCTGATAATCTTCATATTCTGGATTTTTTAAGATGGATGCAAAAGAATCAATGCCACAGATATGATGCTGGCTTGCCACATAAAAACTATGGATTTTTTGTTTCTGTTTCTTTTTTTCTTCATATTTTATATCCAGATAGTACATTCGATTCAATATTTCTTTAAATTCAATCAACAGATCTTTTCCATCACCAGTTAAAGCAACTCCTTTTGATGTCCTTACAAATGCTTTGATTCCATAATGATTTTCCACTGCTCTCACTGCTTCTGATACACCTGATTGAGACGCAAACATTCTTTTTGCACCTTCACTGATAGAACCAGAATCAGCTACTGCTATAAAATACTTTATCTGCTGTATTGTCATGACACCATATCCCCCTGTAAAAAGGACTTGAAACAAGATTACATTCTTATCTCAAGTCCATAAAAAGCAAAATTATTCTATCCTCTTTTTATAATGAGCACCAGACATTATTTTACTAATAAAGATTTTCCTGTCATTTCCTTTGGCTGTTCCAATCCCATTAATTCTATCAATGTCGGAGCGATATCAGCAAGACAACCGCCCTCTCTCAAGGAGTATTTTGGATCTGCATTTACAAGAATAAATGGAACTGGGTTGGTTGTATGTGCTGTAAACGGAGCACCTGTCTCATAATCTACCAACTGCTCTGCATTTCCATGGTCTGCACAAATAAACATCTGTCCATTTACTTTCTTGATTGCCTCAACTGTTTTTCCTACACATTCATCCACAGCTTCGATTGCCTGAATTGCTGCATTCTCTACACCAGTATGACCAACCATATCCGGATTTGCAAAGTTAATGATGATCACATCATATTTTTCAGACTCAATCGCATCTACCAACTTTTCACAAACAGCAGGTGCACTCATCTCAGGCTGCAGATCATAAGTAGCAACCTTTGGAGATTTTACAAGGATTCTATCCTCTCCCTCATTTGGCTCTTCCACACCACCATTGAAGAAGAAAGTAACATGCGCATATTTTTCTGTCTCAGCAATTCTTGCCTGCTTCAATCCATGTGCTGCTAAAAATTCTCCAAATGTATTGTGGATGCCTTCTTTTTTAAATGCAACCACTTTATTTGGAATTGTCTCATCATACTCTTTAAAGCATACATAAGTAAGATCCAGACGCTTTGCTCTCTCAAATCCAGCAAATTCATCATCACAGAAAGCTCTTGTAATCTCTCTTGCTCTATCAGGACGGAAATTAAAGAAAATAACAGAATCCTGATCAGAAATCACTGCCAGCGGCTTTCCATCTTTTGTTACAACTGTCGGAACCACAAATTCATCTGTCTTTCCAGCATCATAAGAAGCCTGAATTCCAGACGGACCAGAAACAGCAGTCGCTCCTTCGCCCTGTGTCAAAGCCTTGTATGCCAATTCAACACGATCCCATCTATTGTCACGGTCCATTGCATAGTAACGCCCCATAACAGATGCAACCTCACCTACTCCAATCTCTTTCATCTTTGCTTCCAGAGCTTCTACATAACCTTTTCCTGATGCAGGTGGTGTATCACGTCCATCAAGGAAACAGTGTACATATACTTTTTCCAGACCATTTCTCTTTGCCAGCTCTAAAAGACCATAAATATGGCTAATATGGCTGTGTACTCCTCCATCAGAAACCAGTCCAAATAAATGAAGAGCAGAATTATTCTTCTTGCAGTTTTCTACAGCCTGTAAAAACTCAGCTACCTGGAAAAAGTCTCCATCCTCAATAGATTTTGTAATTCTAGTCAATTCCTGATATACAATACGTCCTGCACCCATGTTCAAATGACCTACTTCAGAATTGCCCATCTGACCATCTGGAAGACCAACTGCCAGACCACTAGCGTTTCCTTCTACAAAAGGACACTCCTCCATCAAACGATCCATAACTGGAGTTTTTGCCTCTGCAACTGCATTTCCTTCGATTTTCTTATTCAATCCATATCCGTCAAGAATCATTAACACAGTTGGTTTTTTCTTGCTCATATTTCTATCTCCTTTGTTTTACAAGATATACAGACAAAATATTGTCTCTTCAAATACTGATTTTTCTTACTTATTTGTAATTTACAATCTTGCCAAAATCTGGTTTCAGGGAAGCACCACCTACCAGACCTCCATCAATGTTTGCCTGTGCAAATAACTCTGCTGCATTTCCAGCATTTACAGAACCACCATACTGAATGCGGATTGCTTCTGCAGTTGCTTCATCATAAATCTCTCCAATACAAGCACGAATTGCAGCGCATACTTCCTCTGCCTGCTCTGTTGTAGCAGTTTTACCTGTACCGATCGCCCAAATTGGCTCATATGCGATTACAGCTGTTTTTGCCTGCTCTGCTGTTACCTGCTGGAAAGCAATCTTGATCTGCTGACGAATCCAGTCAATTGTAATCCCCTGCTCTCTCTGTGTCAGAGTCTCTCCACAGCAGATGATCGGAGTAATTCCATGCTCAAATGCTTTCAGAACTTTCTTATTTACAGTCTCATCTGTCTCTGCAAAATACTCTCTTCTCTCAGAATGTCCGATGATAACATATTTTACACCTGCATCTACTAACATATCTGGGGAGATTTCTCCAGTATAAGCACCTTTTTCCTCATAGTACATATTCTCTGCACCAATCTGAATGTTGCTTCCCTTTGCTGCTTCCATTGCTGGAATAATATCAATAGCTGGAACACAAAATACAACATCTGCTTCCTCATTTGCTACTAACGGTTTTAATGTATTCACCAGAGCAACTGCCTCACTTGGAGTCATGTTCATTTTCCAGTTACCTGCGATAATTTTTTTTCTTCCCATTTTCTTTGCCAACCTTTCTTTTTCTATCAAAACACACAAATTCCCAGTTTTTTTGATTCTGGGATATGTTTTCTTCATTCCTTAAAACAACAGAAGGATACTGCAAAAAACTCTTTTACAGCACCCTCCGCTACTTACCAAATTTCTTCTTATTTGTCGTTTGCTGCTACAACGCCTGGTAATTCTTTTCCTTCCAGGAATTCCAGAGAAGCACCGCCTCCAGTAGAAATATGGGTCATCTTATCGCCAAATCCTAACTGGTTTACTGCTGCTGCGGAATCACCACCACCAATGATAGTTGTTGCATCTGTCTCAGCCAGTGCTTTTGCTACAGCAATGGTACCTGCTGCCAAAGTTGGATTCTCAAATACACCCATCGGACCATTCCAAACTACTGTCTTTGCAGATTTTACAGCCTCAGCATACAGTTCAGCTGTCTTAGTTCCAATGTCTACACCCTCTTTATCAGCTGGGATCGCATCTACGGATACTACCTCAGTATCAACCGGAGCATCGATCGGATTTGGGAATTCAGAGATTACTGTTGTATCAACCGGAAGCATCAGCTTCTTGCCCATCTTCTCTGCCTTCTCGATCATCTCTTTACAATAATCTAACTTTGTATCATCTACTAAAGATTTTCCGATTTCTTTACCCTGTGCTTTCAGGAATGTATAAGCCATACCGCCACCGATGATCAATGTATCTACTTTATCAAGAAGGTTGTTGATAACGGAGATCTTAGAAGAAACCTTAGCACCACCAAGAATTGCTACGAATGGTCTTTCCGGATTGTTTACAGCATTTCTTTCTGCATCAGATAACCTACTACTGCAGTATCTACATACTCTGTAACACCTACGTTAGAGCAATGTGCTCTGTGTGCAGTTCCGAATGCATCATTTACATATACATCACACAGAGAAGCCAGCTCTTTGCTGAATTCTTCACCATTCTTTGTTTCTTCTTTACGATAACGTGTGTTCTCCAGAAGGATCACATCTCCGTCCTTCATCTCTGCTACAGCAGCTTTTGCATTTGCTCCAACTACTTCTGGATCTGCTGCAAATTTTACTTCCTGTCCCAAAAGTTCAGACAGACGAACAGCTACTGGTGCCAGAGACAATTCTGGTTTTGGCTCTCCCTTCGGTTTTCCAAGATGAGAACAAAGGATTACTTTTCCGCCATCTGCGATCAGCTTCTTGATTGTAGGAAGAGCTGCTACCAGACGGTTCTCATCTGTAATCTGTCCTGCTTTCAACGGAACATTGAAATCACAACGTACTAATACTCTTTTACCTTTTACATTGATATCATCAACTGTTTTTTTATTCAGCATTGTAATATACCCCTTTCATTCACGCATGGAGCACCCTCTGTATCTCCATCCGTCTTATTCACACAAAAGCTGCTAAACAGAATTCTTCTACATCGCCTGCTTCTGCTGCGTAAAAAAGAGGATCCGGTCCTCAACAAGACCGGACCCTCCGCTGGATCTTTTTGAATTAGTTCAATTCTGCAAAGTATTTGATTGTTCTAACCATCTGGCTTGTGTAGGAGTTCTCGTTATCATACCAAGAAACAACCTGTACCTGATATAAATCATCGCCAACTTTAGAAACCATAGTCTGTGTAGCATCGAACAGGGAGCCGTATCTCATACCGATAACATCAGAAGAAACGATCTGATCCTCATTGTAACCAAAGGACTCAGAAGCTGCTGCCTTCATAGCTGCATTGATTCCTTCTTTAGTTACATCTGCACCCTTAACAACTGCTGTCAGGATTGTTGTGGATCCTGTCGGAACCGGAACACGCTGTGCAGAACCGATCAGCTTGCCGTTCAGCTCTGGGATAACCAAACCGATTGCTTTTGCA
>CAJMNU010000013.1 GCA_905214855.1 uncultured bacterium
TAGAGCACTTGACTTTTAATCAAGTTGTCCGGGGTTCGAGTCCCCGGTGTCTCAGTCGTAAGAAGTATAGCGGAAATTCCTTATAAGATAAGGAGTTGACGCTTTTTTTTTACTATAAAGCTGGTATTGGATGTTATGATAAATGGGGAGTCGGATGACAATTGGATTCTTCCTTGACAGATTAGATAAAGCCTGTAAAATGAATAGCAGAGGGAATTTGCTTCCATTCGCTTTGGCGTGCAGGAAGTTTACAAGAGCTGGAAAGGCAAGCTGTATAAAACGAGGTTAGGGATGAAAAGTCATTCCTTTAATACCGAATTTACAGGAGGAAAAAAGATGAGAACAATTTTTTGGGCAGGAGATTCAACTGTACAGGAAAATAAGATTGCAACATATCCGCAGTCAGGAATCGGGCAGGGATTTTTGCTCTATACCAGCGAAGGAGTATGTGTAAAGAATTATGCAAGAAATGGAAGAAGCACCAAAAGTTTCTTGGATGAAGGTCGTTTTTTACCAATCATGGAGCAGATGAAAGCAGGGGATATTCTGTTCATTCAGTTTGGTCATAATGATGAAAAAGAAGATGTGGCACGTCATACAGAACCATTTGGGACATATCAGCAGAATTTGGCTTATATGATCCATGCTGCAAAGCAGAACGGAGCATTTCCTGTTCTGATCACGCCGCTTTCACGCAGAGCATTTGATGAATCTGGAAAAGTGAAAGAGACTCATGCACCATATCCACAGGCGATGAAAGAATTGGCACAAAGAGAACAGATTCCATGTATTGATCTTTGTGAGATCAGTCGTCATGAATTAGAAGAGATGGGAGAGGAAGCCAGCAAAGTATATTTTATGAATTTTCCGGGCGGAATATATAGCAGATATCCGGCTGGCAAGGAAGATAACACTCATCAAAGATATGAAGGGGCAATGCATTGGGCAGGTGTGATCGCAAGAGAACTTAGAAAACTTCCAGAACCATATTGCAGTCTGGTAGTAAAGGAAGAACCACTCTTAACCGTTGCAAAAGATGGAAGTGGAATGTTTGAAACGATTCAGGAAGCCTTGGATGCTGCAAAAGCATTTCGTGGAGATGATGTTCCAGTCCATATCTGTATTGGAGAAGGAGTCTATGAAGAACGTCTGGAGATCCATCAGGGAAGCCTGATATTAGAAGGTGCTGGGGAAAAGAAGACGGTGATCACACATGGAGACTATGCGAATGAGATTCTGCCAAATGGAGAGAACAGAGGAACATTCAGGACACAGACAGTATTTATTGATGCAGACTGTGTAACATTAAAAAATCTGACAGTGGAGAATTCTGCGGGTCATGGAAGCGATGTAGGACAGGCACTTGCTCTGTATGCAGATGGAGACAGACTTTGTTTCGAGAATTGCCGTTTTTTAGGGCATCAGGATACTATTTTTAATGCTCCGCTGCCTCCTGCTGTTCTTCAAAAGAATGGATTCCGTGGACCTAAAGAGAATGCCCCAAGAAGAGATGGTCGTCATTATTTCAAAAACTGTTATGTTGAGGGAGAAGTTGATTTTATTTTTGGTGGAGCTACGGTTTTGTTTGAAGATTGTGAACTGTTTTCTATCAATGCAGGAAAGCCGATCAACGGTTATGTGACGGCGGCCTCTACTCCAGAAGGTAAAGAATTTGGATATGTGTTTAAGCACTGCCGTTTGACAAGTGATTGTCCTGCTGAGTCAGTGTATTTGGGAAGACCTTGGAGAAATTATGCTAAGACGGTATTTATTCAGTGTGAGATCGGTCCTCATATTGTCAAAGAAGGATGGCATGACTGGAATAAAGAGGATGCAAGAAATACAACATTCTATGCAGAGTATCAAAATACAGGAGAGGGTGCAGCACCTGCTTCTCAGAGGGCAGGTTGGACTCATGAATTGACTGAGGAAGAGGCAAAGCAGTATACAAGAGAACGTATCTTGGGATTTTAAGACATCAGGAGTACGAAATCCCTGACTTTTATCCAATGTATCGTAGAAACGCATTAGTTGTGGGGAGTGTCAAAAGTCGGGGAGTATATAAAATGAACATGGAAGATGTAATAGACTATAGAGATAATCCAAAAGGGGAAGATGATTGGGATGGCAGTAAGAGAGTGTGGTCTTGAAGAGTTTGTAAAAGAATTATCTTCCAGCAGTCCTATACCAGGCGGAGGCGGTGCCTCTGCCCTTGCAGGAGTGTTGGGGAGCGCATTGGGGCAGATGGTCGCAAATCTGACAGTGGGAAAGAAAAAGTATGCATCTGTGGAGAGCGAGATCTTGGAGTGTCAGAAAAAAATGGAGCAGCTTTTGGAAGAATTTTTTCAGTTGGCAGATCAGGACGAGGAAGTTTTTAAACCCCTTGCAGCAGCCTATCGTCTCCCCTCTCAGACAGAGGAAGAGAGAGTGCATAAAGAACAAGTGATGGAACAATGTTCTTATGAGGCGAGTCTTGTGCCTTTACAGGTAATGAAATGTGCCTCTGATATGCTCGATATTATGGAAATTCTGGCGGAAAAAGGAAGCAGGATGGCAGTTTCTGATGTAGGGGTTGGAGTACAGTTTATCCGAACAGCACTCAGCGGTGCAGCGATGAATGTTTTTATCAACACTGCATCTATGAAGGATAGGGGGAGAGCTGTGTTACTGAATCAAAAAGCACAGAATATGTTGGAGTGCGGAATGGTTCAGGCAGATGCGGTCTATGATAAGGTAAAAGAAACATTTGGAAATGAAAAAGATGGCATAATAAGTCAGAATAAGAAATAAAACAGCAGAGAATAAGACAAAGATTTGAGACAGGTGGAGGACAAGTATGGTTGTGTGGAAAGGCAAAGAAGTGTCAGACAGGATTAAAATACGCATTGAAGAGGGGATGAAAAAGCTAAATGGCTATATACCAACTTTGGCAATCGTGCGTGTGGGAGAAAAGCCAGATGATATTTCCTATGAGCGAGGGGCGAGGAAAAAAGCGGAATCTATGGGGCTTTTGGTGCGTTCTTTTGCCTTTCCGGAGACGATCACAGAAGAACAGTTCTTGGATGAGTTTCAATCGATCAATGAGGATGAAAGGATAGATGGGATACTTCTTTTAAAACCTCTTCCAAGACACATCTCAGAGAAGAAAATAGAGCAGATCCTGAATCCGTTAAAGGATTTAGATGGTATTACACCTGCAAATATTGCGGGCGTATTTGCAGGTGAAACATCTGCTTTTGCACCATGTACTGCACAGGCGGTTATGGAGGTACTGGATTTTTATGGAGAAGCTGTTGAGGGAAAACGTGCAGTGGTGATCGGACGCAGTATGGTAGTGGGAAGACCACTTGCTATGTTACTTTTGAGAAAGAATGCTACTGTGACGATTTGCCATACAAAGACAAAAGATCTGGAGAAAGTGTGTAAAGAAGCGGATATTTTGGTTGCAGCAGCTGGAAAAGCAAAGATGGCAGATGATCGGTTTGTGAGAGAGGGCGCAGTGGTGCTGGATGTTGGAATCCATGTGGATGAAGATGGAAAACTGTGTGGTGATGTGGATTTTGAATCAGCATCATCCAGAGCATCTGCGATAACTCCTGTTCCCGGAGGCGTAGGAACAGTGACAACAGCTGTTCTTTGTCTGCATTTGGTGCAGGCAGCTTTGAGAAAAGGAGATGAAAAATGGGAGACATTTTAAATTACTATGTAAAATTGGTTGATTTTATGGCAAATATGATGGGAGAAGATTGTGAGGTTGTCTTACAGGACTGCCGCAAGCAGTCTCAGTCCATTGTTGCAATATCAAATGGTCATATCAGTGGGCGTTCCGTGGGTGCTCCTCTGACAGATTATGGTTTAAAGATCATTGCAGATGGTCATTGGAAGACAAGAGACTGGGATGTCAATTATCAGGGAAGGACTCAGAGTGGAAAAACCTTGATATGTTCCACTTTTTTTATCAAGGAAAAGAATGAATTGGTAGGGATGCTCTGTTTTAACAGTGATCCTTCCCGTTATATTCAAATGAGCAGAGAGTTGCTTAAAATGGGCGGTATCACTTGGGATACCAATCTTCCAGAGGATAAGGAAATCCGAACAATGGAACGATTTGCCAATAGTGTGCCGGACATGATCTATGGTGCTGCAGATGAGACGTTTGGAATTGGCAATTATGTGCGGATCGATCACTTAAATCAAGACGAAAGGCTTCGCCTATTAGAAAATCTTGAGGAAAAGGGTGTATTTCAATTAAAGGGAGCAGTCAGTGAAGTTGCCTCTCATCTGGGATGCTCAGAAGCTAGCATGTACCGCTATCTTTCAAAGATTGCCAAGATGAAAAAAGAGAGACAGAAAGAAAAAGAATATTTGTAAGAAAATAACTCCTTTTCAGGATGATGGATATGTCACCTGTAAGGGGTTTTTTATTGCCTGAAAATACAAGATGTGAATATTTCCTTTTTACCACATAGATTTGATAGGAGCGCCGTATAAATACGAAAATGGAGGAGATACTGAATATCAGATCTTTTAAAAGAAGGACTGGAAAAAGAAAATAACAGATCTGTATATTACATGGGGAAACATGTGTGAGAGGGGAATAGAATATGGCAGGATGGATAATTGCATTGATTTCAGGGGCATTGATGAGTCTTCAGGGGATTTTTAATACAGAGGTGACAAAACAGACCAGTATTTGGGTATCAGCGGGATGGGTACAGCTTACCGCTTTTTTGACATGTCTGATCTTTTGGCTGTCTGGGGATCGGGAATCTATATCGGCTCTTTTTACTGTACGTCCTGTTTACCTGCTGGTGGGAGGGGTCATGGGGGCTTTTATTACCTGGACTGTGATTAAGAGCATGGCTGCATTAAAACCGGCACAGGCAACACTGATCATTGTGGTGGCGCAGATCTTAGTATCTTATCTTGTAGAAGTGATGGGGCTTTTTGGCGTGGAGCGGGAAGGATTCCAGTGGAAAAAGGTGTTAGGGGCAGCTGTGGCAATTCTGGGAATTTTTATTTTTAAATAAAGGCTTGTATTTGGCAAAAAGTCTGTGTAGAATAAAAGATACAGAACGGAATCTGTTTCCTGCAAAAAGCAGGAGGAATAAATGAGATCAAAGGCGGTTAAGTGGAAGATTTGGATCATGGCAGTGCTGGCAATTGCTTTGGCATTGTGTTATGGTATGTATTGGATGTATGAGAAAGCATACGAGATGGAAGATCAAACAGCCCAACAGAATGGGGTGTCCGAGGGGTTCGTGATGGAAACTTTTTCGGACACTTTTTTAGATATGGAAATGGAAACGGAAGATATGGATGAGACAGTACATTTAAAAGAGGAAGAGAGTTCTGAAAAAGAAATGTACTGGGTATATGTATGTGGTGAGGTTTCTGTTCCAGGAGTGTATGAATTGACAGAAGGAAGCCGGATCAAGGATGCGATTGAATCTGCTGGTGGTTTTACAGAAAAGGCAGCCAGAGAATATTGGAATCTGGCACAGAAGATAGAAGATGGAATGAAGATCGTAGTGTTGTCTAAGGAAGAAGCAGTTGCAGATCCTTATGGTATCCAGAAAGAAGGAAATATCATGAGAAGCGAGGCAGGAGATGATCGTGTCAATTTAAATCATGCAACTATGGAACAACTTCAAAAACTTCCGGGGATTGGAGCTGCAAAGGCTTCGGATATCATAGAATATAGAAAAGCGAATGGAGAGTTTTCGGCGATTGAGGACATTATGAATGTTCCGGGGATTAAAGAAAGTGTATTTGAGGATATCAAAGATAAGATTGTTGTATAAATTTGCCCGAATGGGCATGTTAAAATGAATGATAGTTATAATTACATAGATAGAGGTGGAAAGATGGCAAAGATTTTGGTAGTGGATGATGAGAAATTGATTGTGAAAGGAATTCGTTTCAGTCTGGAACAGGATGGAATGGAGGTAGATTGTGCCTATGATGGAGAGGAAGCTATCGAACTGGCAAGGCAGACGGAGTATGATGTCGTACTTTTGGATGTAATGCTTCCAAAGTTTGACGGATTTCAGGTTTGCCAGACGATCCGTGAGTTCTCAGAGATGCCGATCATTATGCTGACAGCAAAGGGTACAGATATGGATAAAATTTTGGGTTTGGAGTATGGAGCAGATGATTATATTACCAAACCATTTAATATTTTAGAGGTTAAGGCCAGGATCAAGGCGATTATGCGACGTAATTCTAAGAAAGAAAAGCATGGAGGAAAGCAGGAAACAGAAACAAAAATGATTGTTTCAGGAAATTTAAAATTGGATGTAGAGAGCAGGAGAGTGTTCATTGATGCAAAGGAGATCAACTTGACAGCAAAAGAATTTGATCTTTTAGAACTTTTGGTCACACATCCAAATAAAGTGTACAGCAGAGAAAAATTGTTGGCTTTGGTTTGGGGAAATAAGGCAACAGAATCTGGAGATGTGAGAACAGTTGATGTTCATGTGCGACGTTTGCGTGAGAAAATCGAGCCAAGCCCAAGCGATCCGATCTATGTGTTTACCAAATGGGGAGTTGGTTATTACTATAGAGAAAAAGCAGTGTAAAATAGACTGGCTAAAGAGAGGAAAGGGATATGGTACGATATCAGATACGGGCTGTGAAAGAAACAGATCTTGATGAAGTGAGCAGGGTGGAAGAGGTTTGTTTTCCGAAGGCAGAGGCAGCAACAAGAGAATCATTTTTGGAAAGGATCCATGCTTTCCCAGAGAGTTTTTTTGTGGCAGAAGAGGAAAGTGGGAAATTGATCGGTTTTATCAATGGTGCTATGACTTCCAGTGACAGAATTTATGATGAAATGTTTGAGAATGCTGCTTTGCATGAAACAGATGGGGAATTTCAAAGTATTTTTGGTCTGGATGTTGTGCCAGAGTATAGAAGACAGGGGATTGCGGCAGCTTTGATGCATCATATGATACAGGAGACAAAAAAGAGAGGGAAACGTGGATTGATCCTGACTTGCAAAGAACATCTGATCCCATATTATGAGACATTTGGATATCATAGTCTAGGAGTTTCAGGATCTGTTCATGGTGGTGCTGTCTGGTATGATATGATACTGGATTGGGGTAATCCTTAGTACATCTTCCAATACTTTTAAAGTGGAGTAAAGACAATGAAAATCACAATTTTGACAGTAGGAAAAATAAAGGAAAAATTTTTTGAACAGGCAGTGGCAGAGTATAGTAAGAGACTTAGCCGCTATTGTAAATTAGAAATCATACAGGTGGCAGATGAGAAGACACCGGATGGGGCTAGTGAGACGGTGGAGGAACAGATTAAAGAAAAGGAAGGAAATCGTATCCTTTCCCAGATCAAAGAGGATGCATATGTGATCGCTCTGGCAATTGAGGGGAAAATGTTGGATTCGGTAGAACTTTCTGAAAAATTAGAAAAACTTGGGATTTCTGGAGTCAGCCATATTGTAATCGTAATCGGAGGTTCTCTGGGACTTTCAAAGGAAGTGATGCAGAGGGCAGATTTTTCACTTAGTTTTTCTAAAATGACATTTCCACATCAGCTTATGCGGGTGATCGCTCTGGAACAGATCTATCGTGCCTACCGCATTATGAATCATCAGCCCTATCATAAATGATAAAATTTTAAATCATCTAAATTTTAAGGGAGAAGGCAGAACATCAAAATTCGGGAGAAGGTGTGAGCAAAATGAAGAAAAACCCACAGGGAAAGCATTGGTATAGATTGGATAATACGGGAAAAATTTTCCCTATGATAGCCAATGAAAATTTAAGCAATGTATTTCGCATCTCTGCAACACTGAAAGAAAAGGTAGAACCACAGATTTTGCAGCAGGCATTGGAGGAGATACTGCCAGAGTTTGAAGGATTTCAAGTAAAATTGAAACGCGGTTTTTTTTGGTATTATTTTGAACACAATAAGAGAACTCCTTATATTGAGAAAGAGAGCGATTATCCTTGCCGCTATATTGATCCTAAGAGCAATCAATTGTTTTTGTTTCGGGTCAGTTATTATGAGAATAGGATCAATTTTGAAGTGTTCCATGCTATAACAGATGGAATGGGAGCCGTAACATTTTTGAAAGCGCTGGTGTATCGATATTTACAGATAAAAAACAAAGAGCCAGAAAAGAAAAGTGGAGAAAGATTAGATCCTGCCACTCAAATTGAGGATAGTTATCTAAAAAATTATAAAAAAGTACAAAAAAGAAGTTATAGTTCCAGAAAAGCATTCCATTTGACGGGAGAATATCTGACACAGGGAGCAGAAAATATCACACATGGAGCAGCAGGGCTGAAAGAGCTAAAAGAAGTCTGCAAGAAAAAAGGAGTCAGTGTCACCAAGTATCTGACAGCATGTTTGATCTGGGCAATTTATAAGGAGTATTTTGACAAAAAATCTGCTAAAGAGCCAATTGGTGTGAGTCTTCCAGTGAATTTAAGAGCTTTTTTTGGCTCTAAGACGATTTCTAATTTTTTTGCGGTGATAGGGATTGACTATGAACCAAAAGAAAAACAGGGTTCGTTTGATTCCATCTTACAGACAGTCAGTAAGCAGATGGATGAGAAGATTGTGAAGGAGAGACTGGAAGAAACCATTTCATATAACGTATCCAATGAGAAAAAATGGTATGTGAGGATTCTCCCACTTTTTGTTAAGTGGCTGGCGTTGGGGATCATTTTCCAAAGGAATGACAGGGCACATACGATCACACTGTCGAATATTGGACCAATTGCAGTGGATGAGGCATACAGAGATCAGATTGAAACCTTTCATATGATGATCGGAGTTTCCAGACGACAAAATGCAAAGTGTGGAGTTTGTGCATATAAAGACCATGTAATGATTACATTTGCTACAGTTTTTAAGGATGACCGCCTTCAGAGACGTTTCTTTGGAAAGCTGAGAGAGGATGGGATTCCTGTAGAAATTGAAAATAATGGAGTGACGGATAAGGAATGGGATAAAGGGATGTATCCACAGATCGCATATGATCCTGATAAATGGAAAAGATTAATTTCTTTGTTTTATGTTCTGTTGATGACTGCTGCCGTGGTAGTAGGAATCGTGAATTGGCTGACTTTTTCAGGACTCTGGTGGGCTGGGATTGCAATACCGGGGATCTTGTTTGCGGCTCTGACATTTCGCTACTCCATATTCAAACACGCCAATTTGGGAAAATCTGTGATGATTGAAACATTGGGACTTCAGGTACTCCTGTTTTTAACAGATGTTGTATTGGGATATCAGGGATGGTCTGTCAATTATGCGATACCAAGTATACTTTTGTTTGCAGATATTGTGATCGTATTTTTGATCATTGTGAACCGTCTGAACTGGCAGAGTTATTTTATGTACCAAATTGCGATAACCTGTCTGAGTTTTATTCCAGTGATCTTGTGGGCAGTAGGTCTGATTACAAATCCGGCAATGACATTGATCACAGTAGTACTATCTGTCCTGATTTTGATTCTGACGATTTTACTTGGCGATAAAAGGGTGAAAAATGAGCTGATCCGAAGATTTCATTTGTGATGATTTTTAGGGATCTGTCATCAGTAATTAAGATATAAAAAGGAAAAAGAAGATATGAGAACAAAAAAAGCAAGTGTGAGGGGAAGATTGATGAAAGATCTGATCCATGATGTCATGGAGACTTCTTTAAAAGATCCGATCCAAACAGGAGAATTCAGAAAGAATCCAGTTGAGCCAGCATGGAAATGCCCGTCTGGGTATCAGTATGAGATCGTTGATATGGGAGAGTTTAAAATGGAGTATTTAAAACCTTCCCATGTTGTGACAGGCAGAGTGATTCTCCAACTTCATGGAGGCGGTTATATCGGTCCAATGAAGAATATTTATCGAAAGTTTGCGGTAAAGTATTCAGAGCAGAGTTTAGGGGGAGATGTTCTTACGATAGATTACCGTGTAGCTCCCAAACATACACATCCGGCTGCTTTAGAAGATGCAGTGCGTGCATATAAATGGCTGCTGCGGGAAAAACGCTACTCACCGTCTCAGATCGTGGTGGCAGGGGATTCCGCAGGGGGTGGTCTGGCAATGGCACTTTGCATGTATTTGAGAGATCATAAGATACCGCTTCCGGCAGGTGTCCTTCTGATGTCGCCTTGGACAGATCTGACATGCAGTGGAGAGAGTTATGATACAAACTATGAAAATGATCCTTTGTTTGGCAATTCAAGAGAAAGTATGCTGTATCATTCCAGCTATATAGGGGATGCAGATCCTGAAAATCCATATTTATCTCCAGTATTTGGGAAATATCATAAGCTGCCTCCTATGTTATTTCAGGTAGGAAGTGATGAAATGCTTTTAAGTGATACACTCCGTGCGGTACAAAAAATGAGGGAAGCCGGAAGAAAGTGTCGTCTTTCAGTATATGATGGAATGTTCCACGTATTTCAGATGAGTCTTGGTCTGATACCAGAGAGCAGAGAGGCATGGGAAGAAGCTGGACATTTTATAAGGATCGTATGCCATATTCAAAGAAAAACAGATGGAGAAGTAATTCGGAGCATAGGGAAAAAAATACGTAAAAAGCGAAGAAAGTTTTCTAAATAAGAAAGAATAAAACAGTAAAGGCTTCTTAGATAACAGGGAGGCTGTTGCAAAAATAGACGAAGTATCATCTATTTAAGCAGCAGCCTCCTTTTAGTTGACGGATTTTTAGTTTGCGGAAAAAGGGATATCAGGAGGTTATCTTTTTTTCCAGATCAGATAGAGGTGCAAAATGATAACCCATTTCTTCCCATTTGGTGAGAAGTTCGTCTAAGATACTTCCATTTGTGGATGAGGTATTGTGCAAAAGAACAACAGCTCCTGGATGAATGCGGGAAAGGAGTTTCTGGAAAGCCTCTTCTTTAGATGGCTGTTTATCTTGAATCCAATCCACATAGGCAAGACTCCAGAAAAAAGTGGTATATCCCAAGTCATGAGCCATTTGAAGATTGGAAATGCTGTATTTCCCCTGAGGAGGTCGATAGTAAGAAATCATGGGAGACCCTGTGATTTCCTGATAAAGTTCTTCTACAGAAGAAAGTTCTTTTTGAAAAGATTCTTTTGTGGCAATTTCGGACATGTTTGGATGATGATAGGTATGATTGGCAACAATATGACCTTCTTTGATCATCCGTTTGACTAATTCAGGGCTGGTCTCAAGATAATTGCCAACGACAAAAAATGTGGCAGGTGCATTGTGCTTTTTTAGAGCATCCAGTATCAAGGGAGTATTTCCGTTCTCATACCCGCAGTCAAAGGTGAGATAGATTACTTTTTCTTTTGTGTCGTCTATGTAGGCGGCATGATAGTTCTTTAAATCAGAAGAGGAGGCATTTCCTGTGGGGGGCATTCCTTCCCCTGAAAATCCAAGTCCCCAGTTGTTTTCTGAGGAAGAGGAGGTTTCAATAGATTTTGGTGGGAGAAGACGTGCGGCAGCGGCTCCGGCAAAATAGGCAGAGAACAGGAGACAACAGATACCGGCAGCAGCTTTGATATGGCGGGGATGCTGTGAATGAAAGAAAGTATAAAAAAAGTGTTTTTGCATGACAGTCACCTTTTCTTTGTTTATTCATATATATGCATATTACAAAAAAATCGAACCAAAAGAAGAGTTCTATTTTGAAGCATGTCTCATATATTGAGGGTAAAGGAGGAAAAGAGATGGAAAATCAGGAGCTTTGGAAACTGTTTCCTATCAGTTTGAAAGAAAAATTGAACAGTTTAAAAGAACAATGGAATCATATACAGGAAATCCGTTTGCGTGTAGGGATGCCTGTGGCAGTAAAACTGGGAAATCGGGAATGGATGCTGGATGATGCAGGGACAGTAACAAGGGAAGATATCCGACAGTTTATAGAGAGTGTAAGCCGTCATTCTCTTTATGCACATGAGGAAGAATTGCGGCAGGGCTTTTTTACGGTGCAGGGTGGTCATAGGATTGGAATTGTCGGAAAGGTTGTTGTGGAACAGGGAACGATAAAAACCATGAAATATATTTCTTCCATCAATATTCGAATGGCACATCAGATAAAAGGATGCGCTGACTTGGTTGTTCCATATGTCATGTATCATGGAGAGATGTGCAGTACACTGATTCTTTCTCCTCCAGGGGGCGGAAAGACAACTCTTCTTAGAGATCTGGTACGTCTTCTTTCAGAGAGGGGTATGAATGTTGGAGTGGTAGATGAGCGTTCTGAGATTGCTGCCTGCTATCAGGGGATTGCACAGAATGATCTAGGTCCAAGAACGGATATTTTGGATTGCTGTCCGAAAGGAGCAGGCATGATGATGCTGATTAGAACAATGGCACCACAGATAGTGGCAGTAGATGAAATTGGAGGCGAAGAGGACAGAAAAGCACTTGAGACAGTGATGAAATGTGGATGTCAGATTTTGGCAACTGTTCATGCTTCCTCAATAGAAGATATCCGTCAGAAACCATTTTTTGCGGAATTATGGAAACACAGGATATTTGAGAGATATCTGGTCTTAAAAAAGGGAAAGATGCCAGGGGAAATTTGCGGTATATATGATGCAGATGGCAGCCGTTTAAAATAAAGTAAAAGAAACATGATATGGAAGGAGGAGCTGGATAACAGTGAAATGGATGGGGGCAATTTTGGTTTTTACAGCATGCACAGGATTTGGTCTGGCATTCGCAGACTATCAAAAAAAGAGACTTAGGGCAATTCGGATATTAAAAAAGGCAGTGATCACCCTGAGAGGGCAGATTTTGTATGCCAATGCCCCGATTGGTGAGGCTTTGAAAGAGACTGGAGAAAGAATGCCTGATCCAGTGCAGTCATTTTTTCTTGCAGTGGCAGATAAATTAGAAGAAGGAGAGGGAAGTTCCCTGAGAGAGATATGGATAGAGGAGTTGGGGAAAATACAGGAAGAGTGGGCGTTGGAAAAACAAGATCTGTCAGAGTTTGAACAATTTGGAAGTGAATTGGGATATCTTGATCTATCCATGCAGGAAAAGACATTAAATCTGTATCTGGAGAGACTGGAATGGGCAGAAAAGACATTTCAAAGCAGTTTGGATGGTAAAGTACGTCTTTGCACAAGTCTTGGGATTTTGTCCGGAATCTTTTTGGTCATTGTCCTGATATAGAAGATATCAACAATATTACTATGGTACGAGGGGGGAATGCGATGAGTGTAAATTTGATTTTTCGAATCGCAGCAGTAGGAATTCTGGTTTCTATGGTCTGTCAGGTATTGAAACACAGCGGCAGGGAAGAACAGGCATTTCTTACAAGTCTTGCTGGTCTTGTACTGGTGTTATTCTGGCTAGTTCCTTACATATATGAATTGTTTGACACAATTAAAAAATTATTTGCATTATAAAGTCTCAACAGGAAAAATAACGGTATATCCTATCAAATGACAGTAGCTTGGGTATCTGGGTAAAAATGGGTGGTGAAAGAATGTCGATCTTGTTGATCGGACTGACTGGGATCGTGGCGGTTCTTCTGGCAGTTCCACTAAAGAGTATTAAAAGTGAATATGGTATGTATCTGGGACTGGCAGCAGCGGTTTTTATCTTTCTTTATGGGGTGGAAAAACTTTCCAGTATTTTGGAGACGATCCGAACTATTCAGGAGTTTATTCAGATGAACTATGTATATCTGAATACTTTACTGAAAATGGTAGGAATTACTTATATTGCAGAGTTTGCGTCCGGCATCTGTCGGGATTCGGGATATGCTTCCATTGGAACACAGATTGAAATTTTTGGGAAATTGTCTATTTTGGCAGTCAGTATGCCGATCCTGCTGTCCCTTTTGGAGACTTTGAAGACATGTATGGAATAGGAAATATAATGTTGAGATGAGATAGAAAACAGAAAGAATAGAGAAGATCAGAAAAATGACAATGCGGAGAGGGATGAAAAAGAACAGGGTTTTGCTCTTTATATTGAGCCTGCTTTTCTTTTTTTGTTTTTTTGGAAAAATAGCATATGCAGATGATTCCGACCAAACAGAGATGGAGGATATGTTTGATTTTACGCAGATCCAGACATATTTGGAAACATTGCAGGGAGGCGGGAAAAATCTTTCGTTTCAGGAAATGATGCATTTGTGTATGAAAGGTGAGTGGAAAGAAGCTGGAGAGAAGATTTTGCAATCTGTGAAGGATGTTTTATTTTCAGAGATTTCATCAGGAAAAAAGATTTTTATCCAGATTTTAGCGATCGGGATAGCGGGTGCAGTCTTTACAAATTTTGCTTCTGTATTTGAAAAAAGTCAGATTTCGAATGCTGGATTCTATGCAACTTGTCTGTTATTGTTTTCTCTTTTGGGGGCAGGATTCTTTAGTGCGCTTTCTGTGGCAGAGGGAGTCATAGAAAAGAGTATAGGGTTTATGCGGATTTTAATGCCTTCTTATTTCATTGCATTTGCTTTTGCTGGGCAGGCAGGAAGTGCAGTAGTTATGTATGAGGCTGTTTTGTTTTGGATCTATGCAGCAGAGAGACTGATACAATTGGCTTGTATCCCACTTTTAAAAACTTACTTTTTTCTGGTCTTAGCAGGGCATATCACGCAGGAAGACCTTCTTTCCAGAATGATCTCACTGGTAGAAAAGACAGTGAGTTGGGGAATGAAAAGCCTGATTGGTATTGTGATGGGGATTCATTTGCTGCAGGGAATGATTTTGCCGTATGCGGATGCGGTAAAGACTGGAACTGTGCAGAAGGCAGTGCAGATGCTGCCTGGGATCGGGCAGGCAGCAGGGACAGCAGTACAGATGGTATTAGGGTCAGGGGTTCTGATCCGAAATACCATAGGAGTTACTGCACTTTTTATTCTGGCAGCAATCTGTGCGATCCCACTTTTAAAACTATTCCTTTTTATGCTGTTTTGCCATTTGGCAGCAGCAATCTTACAGCCAGTGTGTGATAAAAGAATCGTATCCTGTATTTTGGGAGCGGCACAAGGGCATAAATTGCTGCTTCAGATGGTGTTTACAGTATGTGCTTTGTTTTTTATTTCCATTGCACTTCTTTGTACGTTTGGGAGTGTCACATATTTTTCAGGAGGATAAGAAAAGAGGACACTACATGGCTTTTTTGACAGATTGGGTTCAAAATATTGCATACTATATGATTTTTGTGACAGTATTGATTTCTTTGCTTCCTGCAAGATCCTATGAGAAATATATACGTTTTTTCGCAGGTATTGTATTGATCTTGTTGGTTTTAAAGCCATTTTTGGGAGGAATGCATCTGGAAAAAGAAATGGTAAGATTTTATCAGGAATTTTCTTTTAAACAGGACACAAGAGAATTAGAGAGACAGATCCTTGGGGCAGAGGAGCAACAGAAAAAAACAGTTATGGAACGTTATGAGCAGGCAGTGGGAGAAGAACTTTCACAGATCGCAAAAGAGTTTGATCTGGAAACGAAATGGGTCGAAATAGAGATTGAAGATCAGAAAGAACATGAATGTTTTGGAAGAGTTACAAAAATACGAATGGGTGCTGTGTTTATGGGTGATTCCAAGAATGATGAGGAAAAGCGATTGGAATCTTTGAAAGCAAAGAACCGTTTGAAGGAGAAGATCATAGAATATTACAGAGTGGAGGATAGCCATGTGGAAATTCAATTGGAAGAAAGATAAGGACAAATTTTTGATTTTGCTGCTGGCTGGTTTGTTACTCTTGATTTCAGGTATGCCGGAAAAACAGGCTATGGATATTTCCGATCAAACAGATATGCAAAATTCAAATGATCAGGAGATAGCACAAGTTTCCACTTCCAGATCTGTTGTTGCTGGGGGAGATATGGGGTATGAAGAAAAAATGGAAAAACGACTAAAGGATATACTAGAATGTGTGGAAGGAGTGGGAAAAGTAGATGTGATGTTGGTACTGCGTACTTCACAAGAAAAAGTGTTCCTTATAGACAAAAGAAACAGTGGGACACAGGAAGAAGATCCTTCAGATGGAAGTAAGAGATTGACAAAAACATGGGAGGAAACATGGGAGACTGTTCTTACAGGGAACAGTCAGGAGGAAGATGCAGTGGTACAAAAAGAAATTTTTCCAGAGATTGAAGGAATCATCATCTGTGCACAGGGAGCGGACAATACGAAGATAAAAGCGGAAATTTCCGAAGCGGCTGAGGCATTATTTGGTGTGCCTCCACATAAAATAAAAGTATTAAAACGGGTTGAGTGAGGAGGAAATTTATTGTGAAAAAGGGATTTCGAAAAAATCAGATGATCATTACGACATTAGCGATCATGATCGCAGCGGCTGGATATTTAAATTATGCCGGAAAGGAGGAAGTATTGAGCGGAGAAGTCTATGAGGCTGGGATGATGGATATTTCCGATGAAGCGATCTTGAATGAGAATCAAGCATCAGAAAATTTATTCCCAGAAGGTTTGACAGAAATTGCAAGTCTGGATGATCCGACAGAAGGAGATGGAACACTCCAAAATGTGTCATCAGAGCAGGGAACGGCACAGTTGGAAGTATCTTCTGATGAAGTATCAGCAAGTGCAGATACATCTGGGCAAGTTTCTGGTCAAACAGTTTCTGGTCAAACAGTTTCTGGTGAAGCGGCAGGTGAGATCTTGACAGATGCAAATGAGACAGGAATTGAGAATCCGGGAGAGGCAGTGCTTACAAGTGGTATGTCTGTATCCGATTACATAGCGAATGCCCAGATGAGCCGTGAACAGATCCGTGCAAAAAATAAGGATACGTTACTCCAGATTATCAATAATGAGCAGCTAGATGAAGCAGCAAAACAGGGAGCTATTGAAAATATGGTGAATATGACCGCGATCGCTGAAAAAGAAAATGCAGCAGAGACACTTTTGATGGCAAAAGGTTTTGCAGATCCGGTGGTAAGCATTACAGAAGGACAGGTGGATGTAGTCATCAATGCCTCCAGCATTACAGATCCACAAAGAGCGCAGATTGAGGATATTGTGAAGAGGAAAACAGAGGTTTCAGCAGATCAGATCGTGATTTCTTTGATGGATTTACAGGAGTAAGCAGAAAGCGAAGAGAAAGAAGAAAAAATATCTTTCCAAATCCAAGGTTCTTTGTTATAATAAACCTAGTATGGAGAACAGGAGGTATTTTGTTGTGGCTAAGGAAACAGAGGGCAGAACTACCCATAAACTGTATGAGAAAAATACATTAGGAGAGGTGCAGATTGCCGATGAGGTTGTGGCAATCATAGCAGGTCTCGCTGCAACTGAGGTGGACGGCGTGGATTCCATGGCCGGCAATATTACCAATGAACTGGTTGGAAAATTGGGAATGAAGAATTTATCCAAGGGAGTCAAGGTGGATGTGACAGAGGAGCATGTTTCTGTGGATCTGTCTTTGAACATCAAATTTGGGTACAGCATTCCGCAGACCAGTGAAAAAGTACAGGACAGGGTAAAAGCAGCGATTGAAAATATGACAGGTCTGACTGTCCTGGATGTTAATATTCGGATTGCAGGAGTGAACCTGGACGAAGAAAAATAAGAAGCGCAGGCTGTCACAAATCAGAAATCTGCTTTGTAACAGCCTGATTTTTCGATTTGCTGTCACCAAGAGATGCTGCCTGTAAGCAGTAGATGACAGCAGCAAAAGGGCAGAGTGATTCCGCTGAGAGTAAAAGACAGCGGTCATCTCTGTAAACATAAATTCTAAAGTAATGAATATAATGTGTGATTTCAAGAAAGGAGAAAAGGTACTTTCCCACGATTGAAAGGAAGCGGGAGTGTGCCTATGTAAATTTTATGAATAGAAAACGTCTGCGTGAGCATTGCTTTAAAATGCTGTTCTGTACAGGTTTTTACCCGGAAGATGAAAAAGAGGCTCAAATGGAACAGTATTTTGAGGAACCGTCTGAGGAAGAAACACAGGAAGACGGCAGCGAGGAGGTTCTCCACAATCCAGAAGCAGATGCACAGGATAGAGCATATATTAAGGAAAAAGTAGAGAAGATTTTGGAAAAGACAGAAGAACTGGATGCTGCGATCAATGGAGTGGCAGAAGGTTGGAAGATCAGCCGTATGGGACGAGCTGAGGTTGCTATTTTGCGTCTTGCTTTATTTGAAATACGCTATGATGAGACTGTTCCGACAAAGGTAGCGATCAATGAGGCTGTAGAACTGGCGAAAAAGTTCGGAGGAAATGATTCACCATCTTTTGTAAATGGTATTTTAGCAAAGTTGGTGTAAGATGGCAGGCGTATATTCGGTAGCTCAGGTAAACTCTTATATCAAAAATATGTTTACCCAAGATTTTGCGCTGCAGAGGATATCCGTAAAAGGGGAAGTTTCGAATTGTAAGTATCATACATCTGGTCATATTTATTTTACGATAAAGGATGAAACAGGGACACTTGCCGCAGTGATGTTTTCCGGAAAAAGAAATGGGCTGTCTTTTGATCTAAAAGAAGGGCAGCAGGTAATTGTCAGCGGAAACATTAATGTGTATGAACGGGATGGCAGATATCAGTTATATGCAAATCAAATAGAATTAGATGGAGCCGGGGATTTGTTTCGCCGGTTTCAGGCATTAAGGGACTCTTTGGAGGAGATGGGAATGTTTGCTCCTGAATATAAGAGGGAGATCCCACGGTTTGCATCCCGGATCGGAGTGGTTACAGCGCCCACTGGGGCTGCGATCAGAGATATTATGAATATTTCTCATAGGAGAAATCCATTTGTGCAGCTTTATCTGTACCCAGCTCTGGTACAGGGAGATGGAGCAGTGACGAGTATTACAAAGGGAATTCAGGTGTTGGATTCCATGGGACTTGATGTGATCATTGTAGGACGTGGAGGAGGTTCGATAGAGGATCTTTGGGCTTTTAATGAGGAAGCAGTGGCAAGAGCAATTTTTGCCTGTAAGACACCTGTGATATCAGCAGTAGGGCATGAAACAGATATCACGATCGCAGATTACGTGGCAGATCTTCGTGCTCCAACTCCATCAGCGGCAGCAGAGCTTGCAGTATTCGATTATGGACAGTTTGCAGGACAGATAGAGTACATGAAGCAGCGCCTTGACAGAGGATTTGCTTTGAGACAGAGAGAGACAGAGAACCGTCTGCGTCAGATCCATATGCAGCTTGAGTTACAGCATCCCAATCATAAACTTTTGCAAAAACAGCAGTATCTTTCAGAGTTATGGGACAGGATGGAACAGCAGATGCAGAAACGTATGGTGAAAGAACGGCATCGTCTTGCCTTATATACGAGTAAGTTAGAGGGTGCGTCTCCATTGCAGAAAGTAACCAAAGGATATGCATTTGTGACGGGAAAAGATGGGAAAAGGCTGGACAGTGTTAAGCAAGCAGAAGAAGGAGATCTTTTGACATTACATCTTTTGGATGGACAGATACAAGCAAGAGTGGAGAGCAAGAGAAAAGCAAAACAGACATATTTAAATCAACACTTCAAGACAGAACATGAGTAAATAGATAGAGAAAACCCCAGAAGAGCAGGCAGAAAGGATGGGAACTGCATATGGCAGAGGAGAAGAAACAGATAGAAGAGATCTTTGAAGAGCTGGAAGAGATCATTGCAAAATTGGAAAGCGGGGAAGGATCTTTAGAAGAGGCATTCGCCTGTTATGAAAAGGGGATACGTTTGGTAAGAGATTGCGATGCCAGACTGGACAGGGTAGAAAAACAGGTGATCTTGCTTCAGCAGGAGGGGGAAACAAATGGAATTTCATGAGGAATATCTGAAACGAACACAAGAAACGGAAGCAATTGTTTATAAATATATGCCACAAGAGACAGGATTTCAGAAAACGATCTTTGAGGCAATGAATTATAGTATGATGGCAGGTGGAAAACGTCTGCGCCCTCTGTTAATGCGTGAGACATACCGCTTATTTGGTGGAAAAGGAACAGAGATCGAGCCATTTATGGCAGCAATTGAGATGATCCATACCTCATCTTTGATCCACGATGATCTTCCATGTATGGATAATGACCGTTTTAGGAGAGGAAAAGAGACCGCTTGGGTTAAATATGGGGAAGACATGGCAACACTTGCAGGCGACGGACTTTTGATCTTTGCAGTGGAAGTGGCAGCAAAGGCATTTTCTATGGATGCAGATCTGCTCCGTGTAGGTTATGCCATCCGTGTTTTGGCAGAAAAAACAGGTATTTATGGTATGATCGGCGGGCAGACTGTAGATGTGGAGATGACTAATCAGAGCATTCCAAGAGAAAAGCTGGATTTTATTTACCGTTTAAAAACAGGTGCGCTATTAGAAGCATCCATGATGATCGGTGCTGTTCTTGCTGGTGCGACAGAAGAGGAGATAAAGATTGTAGAAAAGATGGCAGGTGCTGTGGGACTTGCTTTCCAGATCCAGGATGATATTTTGGATGTGACAAGTACACAGGATGTGTTGGGAAAACCTGTTTTGAGTGATGAAAAGAACAATAAGACAACGTATGTGACATTGGAAGGGCTGGAAAAAGCAAAAAAGGATGTGGAAGAGATTTCTGCACAGGCGATTGCTTTTCTGCATGAGCTTCCAGGAGAAAATCCATTTTTGGAGGAGTGCATCCGAATGCTGATCACACGGGAAAAATAGCATAAAACAGGAAGGGAGAAAGTTATTGAAAAACAAATAATATTATAACAAGGAAGAGAGCATCTTATAAAGAAAACAGATGCAAGACAGAAATGAAAATAAAGGTTTATAATTTTTTATAAGTTTTCAGTAGCGGGATACTATGATTCTGGAACAGATAAATAAACCGGGAGATATCAAAAAAATCCCGGAAGAACAGTATGAGCAACTGGCAGCAGAGATACGTCAGTTTTTAATAGAAAAAGTGAGTCAGACAGGTGGACATTTGGCATCCAATCTGGGAGTTGTGGAACTTACTATGGCTCTCCATCTGGTGCTGGATCTGCCTGAGGATAAGATTGTCTGGGATGTGGGACATCAGTCTTATGTCCATAAGATTTTGAGCGGAAGAAAAGACGGGTTTGATGCACTGCGCCAGTTTCATGGTCTGAGTGGATTCCCGAAACATAAAGAGAGTGAATGTGATGCATTTGATACCGGACACAGTTCTACCTCTATATCAGCAGGACTGGGCATTGCACAGGCAAGGGATATTTTGAATGAAAAGTATTCTGTAGTCTCTGTGATAGGGGATGGTGCTTTGACTGGCGGTATGGCGTATGAGGCATTGAACAATGCAGCACGTATCAAAAAGAATTTTATCATTATTTTAAATGACAATAACATGTCTATCTCTGAGAATGTGGGAGGCATGTCAAAATATTTAAACAATATGCGGTCTGGAGAACGATACAATGCCTTAAAAAAGGCAGTTGTTCAATCTCTGCAAAAAATTCCGTTTGTTGGGGAAGGTCTTATCACACAGATCAGCAAAGCGAAAAATTGTATCAAACAGTTATTTCTTTCTGGAATGTGGTTTGAAAATATGGGAATTACCTATTTTGGACCAGTGGATGGTCATGATCTAAAAGCGATGGTGCGTATTTTAAGAGAGGCAAGCAAGATCGATCATGCAGTATTGATCCATGTGATAACGAAAAAGGGAAAGGGATATCAGCCAGCAGAAGAAAATCCATCAAGATTTCATGGCATTGATCCATTTGATATTGAGACTGGAGAAAGTAAGAAAAAGAAGACTGCTTTGACTTATACAGATGTCTTTTCAAAGGAACTTTGTCTTTTGGCGGGTAATAATAAAAAGATTGTGGCAGTTACTGCGGCAATGCCAGATGGTACAGGATTGAGCCGCTTTGCGAAAGAATATCCCAATCGGTTTTTTGATGTAGGAATTGCAGAGGAACATGCTGTGACATCGGCAGCTGGTATGGCAGCAGGAGGATTGAAACCTGTTGTTGCTGTCTATTCTTCTTTTTTACAGAGAGGATTTGATCAGATTTTGCATGATGTATGTATCCAGAATCTTCCAGTTGTATTTGCGGTAGATCGTGCAGGTCTGGTTGGAAGTGATGGAGAAACACATCAGGGTATTTTTGATCTTTCCTATCTTTCAGAGATTCCAGGTATGACTGTTTTTGCTCCGAAGAATGCTTGGGAATTGGAACAGGCATTGGATTTTGCAGTAGAATTGGATTCGCCGATGGCAATTCGTTATCCTAGAGGAGAAGCATGTCGGGATTTTGAGGAATTTAAAGCTCCGATCGTTTATGGAAAGAGCGAGATTTTGTATTATGATCCACAAAATCAAGCGCAGTGTGAAACATGTCATGTAGCTATCTTAGCTGTGGGAAGTATGGTAAAGACTGCGGCTGTTGTTCGGGACAATTTGATGGGACATGGAATCAGCTGTGATCTTGTAAATGTACGTTTTGTAAAACCGATGGATACCGATATGCTGGAAAAGATATGTAAAACAAATGATTTGGTGGTGACGCTGGAGGAAAATGTGTTAAATGGCGGATATGGAGAGACGGCATTGGGATATATCCATATGATAAGTCCGAATATACATGTATTGAATATTGCACTGCCGGATGATTATGTAGAACATGGTGATGTAGAAATCTTGAAAAGAAAACTTAGGATAGATCAAGCATCCATTACAGAGAGGATCTTGGAGTGTCTGGCTGGTCTGGGAGAGCAGAAGACTTTAAGATAAAGGAGAGAACAAGATGAAGAAACGACTGGATGTATTGCTGGTGGAACATGGATATGCACCATCCAGAGAAAAAGCGAAAGCGATTATTATGTCCGGCATTGTATATGTAGATGGACAAAAAGAGGATAAAGCAGGGACTTCTTTTGAAGAAACTGTGACATTGGAAGTGCGTGGACATACTTTAAAATATGTCAGCCGTGGAGGATTGAAATTGGAAAAAGCCATGAAGCATTTTGATGTAGTGCTTGAAGGAAAGGTTTGTATGGATGTGGGAGCATCCACTGGAGGTTTCACAGATTGTATGCTCCAGAATGGAGCAGTGAAAGTGTATTCTGTGGATGTTGGACATGGACAGCTGGATTGGAAGCTGCGTAATGATCCGAGAGTGGTATGCATGGAAAAGACGAACATCCGATATGTGACTTTGGAAGATATTCAAGAGCCAGTAGAATTTGCTTCCATTGATGTTTCCTTTATTTCTCTGACAAAAGTTCTTGGTCCTGTAAGAGAACTTTTGACACCGGATGGAGAGATTGTCTGCCTGATCAAGCCACAGTTTGAGGCTGGAAGAGAAAAGGTAGGAAAAAAGGGTGTTGTAAGGGAAAAAAGTGTACATTTAGAGGTGATCCGTATGGTAATGCAGTATGCATCATCGATCGGATTTGAGATTAAAAATTTGGAATTTTCTCCTATCAAAGGACCAGAAGGAAATATTGAATATCTGCTTCATCTTAAAAAACAACCAGATTGGTCAGGTGAGGAAGAAGAAAAAACAGAGCAGAAAATCGGAGAACTTCCTGTTTTTTGTGTAAATGAAAAGGAAGTTGTGGAAGAAGCACACAAAACACTGTCGGGGATGTGAGAATGAAACATTTTTTTTTGGTAGCAAATCAGAGCAAACAAAATACAGAGACAGTTGCAAAGCAAATTGTGGCATATTTAAAAGAGAGAGATGCAATCTGCACCATGTCCCCTGTGGATGCCCATAAAGAAGAGGGAATCTATAAATATACAGATGCACGGATGATACCAGATGATACAGAAGCAGTGATCGTTCTTGGCGGAGATGGAACACTAATTCAGGCAGCAAGAGATCTAGCTCATAAGAATCTGCCGCTTTTGGGAATCAATATGGGGACTTTAGGGTACTTGACTCAGGGTGGCATAGAAGAGATACCACAGATTTTAGATGCACTTTTGCAGGATAGATGTTGGACAGAAAATCGGATGCTCCTCAGTGGACGGGCACACTGTTTTTTGGATGATGGAACAGAGAAAAGCTATGAAGACATTGCTTTTAATGATATTGTCATCACAAGAAGAGGATCTTTGCGTATGCTGCGTTTTCAGCTTTTGGTCAATGGTGAGCTTTTGAGTGATTACAATGCAGATGGTATGATCATAGCAACTCCGACAGGTTCGACGGCATATAACCTTTCTGCCGGAGGACCAATTGTAGATCCTAAGGCAGAGATGATCCTGCTGACTCCGATCTGTGCACATACATTAAATTCCAGAAGTATTGTTTTGTCTGCATCAGATCAGGTACAGATTCGGATGAAAGGGCAGGAAAAAATGAAACAATCTGTTATTTTTGATGGAGATACGGAAATTTTATTGAATCCCGGAGATTTTATCGAGGTGAAAAGAGCAGATGCGATAGCTAAAATTATAAAACTAAAGAGAAGCAGCTTTGTAGAGCGGTTGAGGGAAAAGTTATCTTATCCGGTCACATAGGCAGCACAGAAAAGGAGCGAGATATGAAGCTGGAGAGGCATACTAAAATCGTAGAATTGATTCGGAACTATGATATTGAGACGCAGGAAGAACTGGCAGACAGGCTGGCAGAAGCAGGATTTAAGGGGACTCAGGCGACTGTTTCCAGAGATATACGTGAGCTGAAATTGACAAAAGTAGCCGGAAATAATGGAAGACAACATTATGCGATCATGCAGAGTCATGCAAACTTTAGTGATAAACATCTCAGAATTTTGAGGGATGGGCTGTTGTCTATGGATCAGGCACAGAATATTCTTGTTGTGAAAACTTCTGCCGGTATGGCGATGGCGGTAGCTGCTGCCTTGGATGG
>CAJMNU010000014.1 GCA_905214855.1 uncultured bacterium
TTCATTTAACGAAATACCAGCCGGACATCCATCGATCACAACACCAATTCCTTTACCATGGGATTCTCCCCATGTACTGATCCGAAACACAGTTCCAAATGTTGATCCCGCCATTTATTGTACCCTCACAATCGCACAGCAATTCGGTTCATTGACACGAATGGCACGATGATTCATAATGATTAATCCCTTATCATAGTCAATCTTAAAGAACGTGATCGTTCCACTCTCATGATTCATACTGGCAAGATGTTTTCCATCCGGAAAGATAGCGATATCTTTTGGATATTCCCCGCTGATTGGCAGACAACAGATCACTTTTAAAAGACCTGATTCTGCATCACGTTCATAAATGCTGACAGAATTATCTCCTGCATTACTGCAAAAAACATATTTTTCATCTGGTGACATACGGATCGCACATGCCGCAGTCAGTTGACTCGCCTTCACATTTCCAGTTGTACTGATTGTCTGGATCTTTGTGATTTTAGGGGAACGCTCTCCTGTCTCATATGTAAACACATCAATCACATTTTTTAATTCATACATAAGATAAATAAATTTACCATCTTTACTGAAAATAAAGTGTCTCGGTGCAGACTCTAATTCACAGCGGATCGCATCTACCAATACCAGATTTACATTACCTTCTCTGTCATTATTGAAACGGTAAATCTTAACCTGATCGATCCCAAGATCAGAAACCATCAGATACTTGCCATCCGGTGTCCTTCTGCTGCAGCTTACATGCGGGCGGAAGTTTCGCTCTGCCACACTGCCCAATCCTTTATGATACACACCATCTGCAATACTGCCTACACTTCCATCTTTATTCAGATGCAGCACAGTTGCCTTCCCATCATGGTATCCTGATACAAAAATATAATTATCATCTTTGTCTGTGGAAAGCTGACAACCTCTCATTCCTTTAATATTTGCACTGTTTAAACGGGAAATACTTCCATTCTGGAGAATGCGGAATGATACAATTCCTTCATCTGCGATAGAATACAATGTCTTCCCATTATTAGAGGCAACTACATAAGAGGAATTATCCACTTCTACCTCACATCTTGGAATAAATACTCCATTTTCTACATCTACATCCAGTACTGTAATTCCTTTTGCCTTGCCATTGTAGGAATAAGATCCCACATAGGCCATATATTTCGCCTTCATCCCTCTTTACCTCCATCAGTACATCATCCTATTTATTATACTTCTTTATCATGCTTCTTGCCTTTTCTTACCGATCTATATATTAAAAAATATCATAGACTGGATTCATGACTCTCTTCCCTTGACACCATGGCATTAGCATATCATATTTTTTTCTATTTGTTAATAACAAAAAGAGGAAAATATATTGACACCAGAATAAAAGGAAGTATAATAGATTTGCTGTTTGTTTATTTTTACTAAACTTTTATTTTATAATTATGATACTGCTTTTATGATCAAAAACAGTATCACACCCCAAGGGATATTATATTTATCCAGACCGGTCATTATTTATCCAGACTGATCATTCTATCAACATTACAATCGACTGGAGGCGATGCTTTTTCATGGATATCGGTACAAAACTGAAAGAACTTCGCATTCTCAAAGGACTTACTCAAGAAGAGTTAGCAGACCGTGCAGAGCTTTCCAAGGGATTTATTTCCCAACTTGAACGCAATCTGACTTCTCCATCCATCCAGACACTTATGGATATTCTGCAATGTCTTGGAATAGGTATTGGTGATTTTTTCAGTGAAACACAGGAAGAACAGATCGTCTTCGGAAAACATGACTATTTTGAGAAATACGATTCGGAATTAAAAAATAAGGTTCAATGGATCATCCCAAATGCACAGAAAAATAAAATGGAACCAATTCTTCTGACATTAGAAGAAGGAGGCTCTACATATCCGGACACTCCACACGAAGGGGAAGAATTCGGCTATGTTTTATCCGGAAGCCTTTCCATCCACCTAGGTTCTAATATATACAAAGCAAAAAAAGGCGAATCATTTTATTATACAGCCGACAAACCACATTATCTTACGACTAAAACAGGTGCTGTCCTGATTTGGGTCAGCTCACCACCAAGTTTCTAAGGAGGATTTATTATGGGTCAGCCACTGATTGATTTAAAAAACATTACCAAAAGCTATGACGGACAGATTGTTTTAGACAATCTCAGCTTGACTGTAAAAGAAAATACTTTCGTCACGCTCCTTGGTCCCAGCGGATGTGGAAAAACTACTACACTGCGTATTATTGGAGGTTTTGAAACTCCAGATAAGGGAAATGTCATCTTTGACGGACAGGATATCACAAAACTTCCGCCTAACCAAAGACAACTCAACACTGTTTTTCAGAAGTATGCTCTGTTCCCTCATATGAACATTGCGGATAACATTGCATTCGGACTGAAGATCAAGGGAAAATCCAAATCTTATATTCAAGACAAAATTAAATATGCCTTAAAATTAGTCAATTTACAAGGATATGAAAACAGAAGTGTTGACTCTCTCAGTGGTGGTCAGCAGCAGCGAATTGCCATTGCAAGAGCCATCGTCAACGAACCAAGACTGCTTCTTTTGGATGAACCTCTTGGTGCTTTGGATCTAAAACTCCGTCAAGACATGCAATACGAACTGATCCGTCTAAAAAATGAGCTTGGGATCACATTTATCTATGTCACACACGATCAGGAAGAGGCACTTACTATGTCTGATACCATCGTAGTCATGAATCAGGGATATATCCAGCAGATGGGAACGCCAGAACAGATTTACAATGAACCTGAGAATGCATTTGTTGCTGACTTTATCGGTGAAAGCAATATTGTCAATGGCTTGATGTTACATGATGAACTGGTAGAGATCTTTGGAGCAAAATTTGCCTGCGTAGATAAAGGATTCGGCATCAAAAAACCCGTCGATGTTGTGATCCGTCCAGAAGATATCGACCTTGTAGAACCAGAAAAAGGAACTTTAGTAGGAACAGTGACTCATCTGATCTTCAAAGGTGTTCATTATGAAATGGAAGTCACAACTCCGGATGGTTTTGAGTGGCTGGTACATAGCACAGATATGTTCCCAGTTGGTCAAAAGGTTGGCATCCATGTAGATCCTTTTGATATCCAGATCATGAACAAACCAGCTTCAGAAGATGAGGAGGCAGTGGGTGTCAATGAATAAATTATTACAAAAGAAATATCTTGCCGCCCCTTATGTGGTATGGATGATTGGTTTTACCATCATCCCTCTCCTCATGATCGTATATTATGGTCTGACTGATAAAACAGGGGCATTCACACTTGCAAATATACAGGCGATCGGAACAGCGGAACATTTAAAAGCACTTGGACTTTCTTTACTTCTTTCCCTGATCAGCACGCTTTTGTGCCTTCTGCTAGCCTACCCGCTTGCTTTAATCCTTAGAAACCGCAATATTGGACAGGGAAGTTTTATCCTTTTCATCTTCATTCTTCCTATGTGGATGAATTTCCTTTTAAGAACATTGGCATGGCAGACACTCTTGGAAAAAAATGGAGTCATCAATGGCATTCTGTCTTTCTTCCACCTGCCTCAGATCAGTATCATCAATACTCCTGCTGCCATTGTCCTTGGTATGGTATATAACTTCCTGCCATTTATGGTACTTCCACTCTATAATGTATTGGTAAAAATTGATGATAACACGATTTATGCAGCCAGAGATCTTGGTGCTAACGGGATTCAGACATTTTTCCATGTCATTTTTCCTTTAAGCATCCCAGGAATGATCAGCGGCATCACTATGGTCTTTATTCCTGCCTTGACCACATTTGTTATCTCTAATTTATTAGGCGGAAGCAAAATCCTGTTGATCGGAAATGTCATTGAACAGGAATTTACAAAAGGAAGCAACTGGCATCTCGGCTCCGGACTTTCTCTTGTACTGATGGTCTTTATCCTCATCAGCATGGGACTGCTTGCCAAATATGATAAAAACGGGGAGGGAACTGCATTCTGATGAAATCCTACAACTCAAAATTCAAACGTTTTTTTGAAGATTTTTACCTTGTTCTGGTACTCATCTTCCTGTATGCTCCCATTGCTACCATGATGGTACTCTCCTTTAATACATCAAAATCACGTACTCAATGGGGAGGCTTTACATTAGACTGGTATGCAAAAATGTTTGAGAGTTCTGCTATAACAGAGGCACTCTATAACACACTGCTTATCGCATTTTTATCTGCTGCCATTGCTACCTTGATCGGTACTGTCGCAGCACTTGGTATCAGCTCAATGAAGAAATTTCCACGTACCATCTTAATGGGAATCAACAATCTTCCTATCTTAAACTCTGAGATCGTAACCGGAATTTCTTTGATGTTGGCATTTATCGCTTTTGGTATTTCTCTGGGATTCAAAACCATTTTGTTATCCCATATCACATTCAATATTCCTTATGTCATTCTGAGTGTTATGCCAAAATTGCGTCAGACCAACAAATACACTTATGAAGCTGCAATGGATCTGGGTGCAGGTCCTATTAAAGCCTTTTTTAAGGTGGTATTTCCGGACATCATGCCCGGTGTACTCTCTGGCTTTTTAATGGCTTTCACCATGTCACTGGATGATTTTATCATCACACATTTTACCAGAGGAGCCGGCATCAATACCCTTTCCACATTAATTTATAGTGAAGTGCGTCGGGGTATCAAACCTTCCATGTATGCCCTCTCCACAGTCATTTTTATCACAGTACTGGCACTTCTTCTTATCACCAACTTCTCTCCAGAGAAACCTGTGGTATCAGGGAATACAGAAGAGACTGCATCCAAACACCAAAAGAACCACCACAGACAGCAATTCAAAAAAGGTATGCTTGTTGCAGCAGCATTCTGTGTCGTTGCCACTGTTTGTTTTTCCACCTACAAACACTATATGATATCTAATTCTAACGAACTGTATGTGTATAACTGGGGTGAATATATCGATGAGAGTGTCATTGAGCAGTTTGAAGAAGAAACTGGAATCCATGTAACATATGACCTGTTTGAAACCAATGAGGAAATGTATCCTATCATTGAAGCAGGAGCTGTACAGTACGATGTTGTCTGTCCTTCTGACTATATGATCCAGAAAATGGCTGAAAATAACCTTTTAGCAGAGATCAACTTTGACAATATCCCGAATCTTTCCTATATCAATCCAGAATATATAAAGCGTTCCAGAAGTTTCGACCCACAAAACCTTTATTCTGTACCATATTGTTGGGGAACGGTAGGAATTCTTTATAACACCAGCCGTATTGAAGAACTTGGTGTACCTGCTCCAACCAAATGGTCAGATCTTTGGGATCCCCATTATCAGGGAGAAATTCTTATGCAGGACAGTGTGCGTGATGCCTTTATGGTTGCCCTGAAATCTTTGGGATATTCCATGAACACCACAGATACCACACAGCTTCAGGAGGCAAAAAATCTTCTGATCGATCAGAAACCTCTGGTACAAGCCTATGTCATTGATCAGGTTCGTGACAAAATGATAGGCGGTGAGGCAGCTGTTGGTGTCATCTATTCTGGTGAGATGCTCTATATACAGGAAGAAGTTGAAAATCTGGGATTGGATTATTCTCTGGAATATGTGATCCCTGAAGAGGGAACGAACATCTGGATCGATTCTTGGGTAATTCCAGCAAACGCAAAAAACAAGGAAAATGCAGAAAAATGGATCAATTTCCTCTGCCGTCCAGATATTGCCAAGAAAAACTTTGAGTACATCACATACCCAACACCAAATCAGGGCGCATATGATCTTCTTGATCCAGAACTCCAGAACAATCTTGCTTTGTTCCCAGACATCAGCAAACTCCAGACTTCTGAAGTCTTCCAATACCTTGGAGACGATGCTGACCAAGTCTACAATGCATTCTGGAAAGAAGTAAAGGCAAAATAATCCTTTATCCACAATCATATGAAATCTATACAAATACACTAGAAAAGAGTGCAGGATCAAAAACACATCTGATCTTACACTCTTTTCTCTTGCATAAAAACTATTATAAAAACTATTTTTTAATATCTATTCTTTTCTTTCTATAATTTACACTATACAACCGCCAAAAATGCCCATGAAAAAATCATCACTACATTTCCCAAAAATACATAACGCAATGCTTTTCCTGAATTTTTCCACTCTCCTGACGCAATTCCCCATAAATTAGAAATGATCAATGCTAAGGCATTAAAGATCACCCATCCTGTCACGGTTGCACTTTCTCCTGCCTGACAGGTAAAAATGCCATAAAGGCAGAGTGCCGCATACCATATGATCGCTGTGACAAAGAGTTTTTCCGTTGTCATCCATGCTTCTGCCTGCGGCAAACCACGCATCATCTTGTTTTTCTTAATCTGTGGCAGACAGTAGCATGTGGCAGCCATAGAACCTCCAAAAATCACAAGAAGCCATGATGCTGCTGAAATTCCGATATCTCCGATCCCTAATTCTTGCATTGCCGCATTCATATTTCTTCCATATCCAAATCCAAGATTCATTAATGCAGAGCCGATACCAGAACAAACTGCAAACCACATTCCCTTTTTCATATGATTTCCGTTCTGTCCACGTTCCCGTATCCTTCCTCCAACAGTGATCAGGATGATACCTGCTGCGCTCAACAAAAGCCCAACAAGTAAACTTCCCACATTCATTTCCTGTGCCATATCAGGATGCACCAGAATCGGGAACAAAGCACCCCCTATAATGGAGATTCCCATAGAGATACCATACAGAAGTGCCATTCCCAAAAGGTCAATTCCCTTTGTAAAACAAATGGCGGAGATCCCCCACATGACACCACACAATAATACAACCGCTGCCTCACCGGGGTATTTCAAATAGACTGAAATACTCCCTGGTGCCTGCATCCATGTCCATCCGACTGCAATACAAAGGCAAAATATATTATAAATCTGCCAAAATAATGCCCATCCGAAAGGTTTATACTTTTTATATCCCAGTCCAAAACTCCCCTGACAGATTCCCGCCAGCAATAAAATAATCCCATTCTGCATCGTTACGCCTTTTCATCTTTCCAATCTCAATGTCTTTCATCTATCTCTTTTATCGTTGTCTACATACCACATCAGACAAGTGCCAACTCACTGTGTGCCTGCATGCTCACTTCTTTCCACTCTCCATTACACTGCACACGAAGGCTTTGTGCCTTTTCTCCTGTCTTTATCACGGCATGGACTACCTGACCGTCCTGCCAGTCAATAGACACTTCTGCATCAGATAAAATGCGTACTCCATAGATATGACCACTGTTCCATTCTTTTGGAAGTGCAGGAAGAAGTTTCAGGATTCCTGGCTCTGCATGTACCAACATTTCTACGATTCCGGCTGCTGCTCCCATATTTCCGTCAATCTGGAAAACACACCCATTCCTTTTTGGATGCGTGTCCATAAGATTCAAAGAAGTGGACTCTCTTAATAGTTTCAAAATACACTGATATGCTCCCTCTCCATCTTCCAGACGTGCATACATACAGATCATCCATGCACAGCTCCAGCCTGTATAACCACCTCCATTTTCCAGTCGGTGTTCCAGTGTGCGCTTTGCTGCTTCCATATATTTTGGTGTGCGTTCCCATGTGATCTGATTTGATGGATACAAAGCATACAAGTGGGAAATATGTCTATGCCCTGGTTCTTTTTCACCATAATCCTCTCTCCACTCCTGAAGCTGTCCATAACTTCCGATTTTCATTTTTGGAAGTTTTGTGAGTGCCATTTTTGCCCAATCTACCAATTCCCCCTCAATCTGTAAAACAGAGGATGCCTCAATGTAATCCGTAAACAGATCATGCAAAATCTCGCTGTCCATAGTACATCCCGCACAGATACTGCTCATCTTACCTGATCGAGTGATAAATGTATTTTCAGGTGAGACAGATGGACAGACGATCAGCTCTCCCTGATCTTCTATCATAAAGTCTTCAAAGAATCGCACTGCATCTTCCAGACACGGATACATGCGTGCCAGAAATGCCCGATCGTTGGTATATCTAAAATGAGTCAAAATATGCGTACAAAGCCAAGCTCCCCCTAAAACCCAATACGATGCTGGAAGATAAATATCCTGCGGTGCAGTGTCTGCCCATACATCTGTATTATGGTGGGCAGTAAAGCCCCTGCATCCATACATGCGTCTTGCCGTCTCTTTTCCGCTTATCCTCATCCTCTCGATCAAGCCAAACAGTGGTTCATGACATTCTGACAGATTGCAGCTTTCTGCTGGCCAATAGTTCATTTCTGTATTGATATTGATCGTATATTTGGAATCCCATGATGGCTGCATTTCTTCATTCCAGATTCCCTGAAGATTTAACGGCAAAGATCCCTGACGGCTTCCTGCGATCATCAGATAACGCCCAAACTGATAATAACTCTCTGCCACCTTTGGATCATTTGGATGTTCCAGCAATCTCTCATGGAACGGCATTTCCTCATCCCCAAAAGATCCCTCCTCTGCATCCAGAACAAACTCCACTCTGTCAAACAGTTCTTTATAATCTTTCGTGTGGCGTTTGAAAAGCTGCACAAATCCCATCTTCTCTGCATCGGCTAATCTCTGCTGCACTGTTTTTTTCGGATTTTGCCCGTAAAAACTGGTTTCACCGGAAATGAAAAGCACAATTTCTTTACAATTCTTTACTACAAGATGTTCTCCGATTGCCGCAAGTGTTCCTCCTAATACCACAGCCGAAACCGCTGTACAAAACTCCACTCCATTTGGACCGGACTGTCCCTGCATATAAATGGTGTGATCCCCAACTCTTCCTGTCTCCTCATAAAACCTTGCTCTTTGCAGCAACACACTGAGTGAAAGTTCTTCTTCGCCCTCTGCCTTCATATGGACAACCATCACATGATCTGGATATGAAGCAAAATATTCTTTTGAAACACTGCCTTTCTCTGTCTCAAAATATTCTGTTACCATCCCCTTCTGTAGGCACAGTTCTCTTCTGTACTTTTCCACATAATCAGGTGCGTTCTGATAGGTGATCCACAGATCTCCCAATGTTTGGTATGGTCTCTGACTCTGCGGTGTTCCTGTAAACGCATACAGCAAGATCTCCTCCGCTTCCTGAAAACGTTCCTCCAGAATGAGTTGTCTGACCTTATCCAAGTTTTCCCTTGCATCTGGATTGATCCTGTCTACATGTCCGCCATAATACAAACTGTCCAGATTCATCTGAATCCTTTCTTCCTGATATCCCCCGAATATCATTGCGCCCTGACGACCATTTCCAATAGGGTATGCCTGCATCCAGTCTTTTGCTGGCTGATTCTCCCAAATAACTCCCATATTCATTCTCCTTTTCCCACTTTTACAGAGATTTTCCCACATACGTTCTTAACCTCATTATACGAAAAACGCTTCTGCTTTGTTAGAGGATTTTTTGACATTTCGATACATTTTATGTCGCATTTTTGCAGATTTCTTGTATCTTTTCAAGCCACATGCTATCATAAAGAAAAACACTTTCTATGACAGGAGATTTTAGCATGCGGCTTGGACACGCCCTCATCAACCTATCTTTTTTGTTAGAAAAGACTCAGATCACTGCTGAACGTATTGTGATTGATCTTTTGGAAACTCCCATTCCATCCCACAGCCACGGCAATGGCTGTTTTGAACTGCATTATGTGATTTCCGGAACCGGAACGGTTACACTTCAGGATATTCCCTATCCATTGTCTCCGCAAACCTTTTATATTACTGGTCCTCATGTTACACATGCACAGTATCCCAATCCCAATGCCCCTGTCACAGAATACTGTATGTATATTAAAGCAGCTTTGGATGATGTTTCTTTCCTTTCTGATTCTGATTTCTGTATGCATACCTTTTTACAGACTGCATCCTATCACAGTGAGCAATCTGAGTTTCTTGGCAACTTTTTAATCCGCATTTTTCAGGAAGCCAGACAGCAGCTCCCTGGATATCGGATCATTGTGGAATCCAAGGTTAAAGAACTGCTAGTTTTATTGGGACGTGCCTACTCTCTTCCGCAAAAACACCTTACATCTGACATACATAATGAAGACCATGAACGGATAGGAGAAGAATACCTTAATCATACTGGTTTTTCCTCTTACCTCCACAGTACAGATTATGAACATGCAACAGCGGACAAAACCGCCATCATCATGGATGAATATTTTCTTTTCGAATACAAAACTGCTTCTCTGGAAACGCTGTCCTGCCGCCTGAACCTCAGCTGCCGACAGACGGAGCGGCTGATTTGGCAATATTATGGCAAAACATTTCAGCAAAAAAAGACCGATGCCAGAATGGCTGCTGCTGCCATTCTTCTGCATCAGCCTTATAAGATCACACAGATTGCAGAAAAACTGGGATATGGTTCTATTGAACACTTCTCCTCTGCATTCCGCCACTATTATCAGATCAGTCCATCTGCCTATCGCAAACAGTTTTCTGAATAAAAAACGACTATGCAATCTGTTACTTTTTGCATAGCCGTTTTCATTCTATCATTTATTTACTAGTTATTGTAAGTCTCTTGATACTTCCCTATATTATTCTGCTCTTTTTTATCTAAAACTCTCTTTTTTGTGGATGATCATGTAAAGATCATATGCTAAAATCCCGAGTGCAGCAGTGTACGCAAGTATTGTCATATATCAGCGCCTCTTTTCTTTTTTTGATAACCTTATTGTAGCGCCTTTCCATTATATGCACAATCCGCAAATCGTATAATGTTTTTATATGGTATTTACTTTTTTTTGCTATAATATACAATATTTTTTAGATTACCTAAATATTTTTGGTTTTCCTGTTTTTTACTGGTCATTTGTCCATTTCATCTTATCTAAGAAATGGAAAATCAAACTCAAAATCATTCCTACTACACAGGCAAGTACCATACCGGTCAACTGGATATCTCCAATCTGCACAGAAATACCAGAAAGCCCTGTCACGAAAATAACTGCCGTCAATGCCTGATTTCTGTTTTTACTAAAATCTACCTTAGAATCCACCAGAATACGAAGACCAGATGTTCCGATCATTCCATATAATAAGAAGGAAATACCACCGATTACCGGACCCGGTATGGTACTGATCAATGTAGTAAGTTTTCCGATAAAGGAACATGCGATAGAGAGGATCGCTGCCCCCGCAATAACCTGTACACTATACACTCTGGTAACTGCCATAACACCAATATTCTCACCATATGTGGTTGTCGGCACAGACCCAATCAATCCAGAAAGCATGGTGGAGAAATTGTCTCCAAATAAGGAACGGTGCAGTCCTGGTTCTTTCAAAAGATCACGACCTATGATCTTACTGGTCACAACCTGATGACCAATATGCTCCGATGTAATAACCAGAATCACGGGCAGAATGATCAAAATGGCATCCAGACTAAACTTAGGAGCAGAGAAATTTGGCATTGCAAAGAAACTGGCTTTTGCCACTTCACTGAAATCTACAAGTCCACAGGCAATGGCTGACACATATCCTGCGATCACTGCGATCAAAATTGGAATGACAGATAAAAATCCTCTAAATAAAATCGAACCAAAGACAGCAGTTCCCAGTGTTACAAGGAACACGATCACATTTTCAGGCTGTACACTGTCTCCCAATAACCCTGCATTATTTGCAGCTGTACCGGAAAGTTCCAGACCGATCAAAGCTACAACAGGTCCCATTGCTGCTGGCGGAAGCACAATATCGATCCAGTTTGAACCAAATTTATAGATCACTGCTGCCAGAATACAACCCAAAAAACCTACTGCCACAAAACCACCTAATGCATACTCATATCCAAACTTTGCGATCACGATACTTGCTGGTGCAAGAAACGCAAAACTAGATCCCAGATATGCTGGTGCTTTTCCCTTTGTCACTACCATAAAGATCAATGTTCCAACACCGTTCATAAACAGTACGATCGCTGGATTAATACCAAATATAAATGGTACCAGCACAGATGCGCCAAACATGGCAAACATATGCTGAACACTGAGCGGAATCAAAAGTTTTGCTGGGACTTTTTCTTCCACCTGAATAATCCTTCGCTTTTCCATATCAAACCTCCACTTTTTCTTTTGCCTTTATATGGCATCTTTCTTCCAAAAGAGAATACCATTTCCGCTTTCTAATAGCAAGATTTTTTTACAGTAAAAAATCTTATGGATATCATATTCCGACTTTTACATCGGATTTTTCCAATATCCATAAGATTTTCCTGATTTATTTTTTATGTTATCTTATTTTATGATCTCACCCTCGATCAGTTTCCATTTTGTTCCATCTTCCAAAATCAATGTGATCTCTTTATCATTCAGATCTGCACCTGCCAAAACCTCTTTGATCGGACAGCCTTCCTCCTGATGTGGATATAACACAGTTACCATTCTGCAATCTCTTCCCTTTGCCTCACAGAGAAGTGTTGGGATCGGTACTGCGTCTGCACTAAATCCTTTCTGAGACAACCATCCCTGATATTGTGGTTCTTTCTGTCCTTCTACTACTTTCATCTGTGCTTCCTGACCGGAAACCAACAATGTGATATCATTCATATCCAGCCTGTTCTTTGAAACCACTGGATTTTCACTGTTCAGATGCCAGATCACCTCATAGGTATGCTCTTTCTTTTCTTCATCTGATGTCATAAGACGATCAATGGCAATGATAAATGGTTTCAGACCATATCCCGGTTTTTTAAAGAAATATAAGGAACGCTTATGAGAGACACTGGTATCTACATTCTTTCTCTCCTCATCTGTCAATTTCCCTTCAAAATTCCAGAAATCTGTTACTGCTTCTTTTAACTCTGTTCCATATCCATCTGTATACTCTGCCTCAGCAAAATCGACATCCTCTGTCACCTTCGCAAGCATCCCTGCAGGTTTTAAGATATCTTCCTCTTTCCATTTGAATGTTCTAAGTCTGCTCTGTTCCAATCCATCGACACGGATCGTATTATGTGCTCTGGTAGACATCACATAACGTCTCATACCAGAACCATCATATGCATAATTTCCACCCTCAACCAAAAGATACTTATGATTTGCATACATCACAAAGGATAATTTATCCTCATGCTGATGTGCACGTCCAAATGGACCACCATCAAATAATGCCCAGACTGCATCCTTATCCCAACCAGTACGCATCACAAGGAATCCAGAATCCGGAAGGATCAAAGAAGTATTTTCTGGTTCTTTTCCCTCTTTTTGATCCGTGATCACCCACTGCATCTGCGGGTTCTGTGGGAATAAGACTTTTCTTCTATCCAGAATCTCTGACACTTTTGCTCTAGAACCATCGTTTAGCTCTGGGAGTGTTCCGTCTGGCATCATCAGTTCGATATTCAGCAGACACATTTTTTCCAGATATTGTGTAAAGACCTCTGGGATCTCCATATGGAATGCCTGAGCTGTCACCATCATTCTCTGATAATTGTTGATGACCACATCATGGTATCCTGTACAAAGTTCATAATGGAATCCATCTGCATAGATCTGAGTCTTCAATTCATGGATCAATACATCCACTGCAAGCTGATACCATCTTTTAGAATCTTTTAAAACTGGGGAAAGAATTGCAATATGAGCTAAACCATTCATTTCCATCACAAGCCAGTTTCCAGTTGTTCTGCGCAGTTCCAATCTTCTAGCATTCTCTATCAGAGATTTATACCAGTTTACCAGAATATCATCTGTAAATGCAGGTGTCTTATAGAATGTAAATAATGCATATGGCCAGTTTGCGCCCATACGGATTCCGCACTCGATCGTACGCCAGCACTCTGTATCACGGCTTCCTGCCTCAAGATCACAGACTGCCTGCTCTGCCCAAGTAGAAAATAATCTTGCACAACACTCTGCATATTTTTCATCTTTTGTCTGTCTATAGACATACGCCAAATGTTTCCACTCATTGTGGCGGTTTAACTGCCATGTCCACTCTTTATATTGATTTGGTGTTGGATTATAATCCCAGTCTACTTCATCACCAAAATCATATTCAATTCCACAGGAAATCAGACGGTTTGTACAGATCCTGTCTGCTGCTTCTACATCCGTCTCCTCTTTCCATTTATAATAATTTTCCGGAATCTCATACGGGATTGTAAAAAATGTTTCCGGATCTAATGTCTCCCTGATATACTCTGCAAACTGATGTCTGGCAGCTGCATAATCCCCCTCTTTGGCTGCCTCTTTCATCTTCTTTACTGCATCCAGACTATCATCCAAACACTCTAAAAAGAATTCTTCATCACTCAGCAAAGGTCCTTTTTTCATCTGCTGCTCCATAAGTGTTTCCTCCTCCTGCAATCCTTTTGCGGAATATGGCAGAATCCATACCATATTCTTTTCCATAAGATACATATTGTTTTCCCAGATCAAGCCCCGTCCATTCTTACATAGATCACAAGAACAGACCTTCTCTTTCTGAAATGTATTGCTACTTGTATTGTACTCTCTGCACCTAATTTTGTCGTGTCCTTATTTTACGGTCTGATTCACATTTTCTTTGATTTCGTTCACATTTTTTATTTTTATACCATCAGCTTCTTATATCAGATTATATTTTCCTTTTCTCTTTCCTGTATTTTTTGATACTCCTCTTCCAGTCAATATGGATTTCCAGCGTTTATAGAATTCTTCTGCTTCTTCCCCCTTTTCCTTTTCAGAGATCTCTGTACGATACCTTGCCGCTATATAAAGCTCCCTCAGCCCTTCCAGTTCTTTTCTCCCTGTTTCCTTTCCAAAAACCAACGCTTTTTTCTTTACCTCTTCACTTGTATCAGAGATTTCCAGACTCATCCCCTGTTTTTTACAAAATAATAAAAACTTCTGGTAAGTTCTTCGGACTGTGTCCAGATTTTCCTCTCCCTTGTTTCTTCTGTATACCTCTCTGTCCTCTTTTTTGATCGTCCGTTTCACGATCGTCTGAGAAGATGACACATCCTTATCTTCCATTGCAGAGACCAGTTTTTTATACAAAAATACAACAGTCATACAAAGGATGCATCCTGCCAAAAACCAAAATACCATTCGTATGCTAACTGGAAATCCATTTACTTCTTCAGGCTGAAATGGGATCTTTGTCCATCCCTCTCCACCACCCAAAATTTCTGATATTTCCCGAATTTTTGAACTATCCGGAAAAATAAGAGAAAGGAAACGTACCAACATGTCAGCTAAAATCCCGATCAAATAGACAATTCCCATCAAAATCGGCACAATGATCTGAAAATATATCAATTTTACAATCCATACCACAGTCTGTAAAACAGGGGAAGAGCCAAAAAATGCTGCTGCCAGAGCGACCAACACGAATGTCATGCCATTCCATGCCAAAAATAAAGGATCTTTTCGTTCTTCCTCATCCAATCTCTCTAAACGCAGCTGAAAAATCCCAGACAATGCAAATATAATGATCCATATACATGATATAATTTTTAGCTGACCCTCTGTATGATAGATCAGATTGACTGCAATCGCCACCACAAGGATCCGACATTCCCAGAAAAACACCTGTTTCTGAGAAACCACTGTCATTCTATTCTGTTTCCAAAGTACTGCCATCCATCCCCCGTACACAATCGGAAGACTCTCACATACCATCTTTAATATCTTAGGCAATGACAGCCTCACTGGTTCTAAGATCGCCAGATACCAGCATATATCTGTAATCCCTTTTATGATCCAAAGAAACATACCTTTTTCTCCCATCTCTCACATCTTCCATAAGTATTTTTTATACTTACCCAATTCTATTGATCCTCTTCTATTGCCGCCTGAGGGTACAAGGAAAGTACTTCATATCCTGTCATATTTCTCAAATGCAATATCTCTTCCTGACATTCCCTCCATTCCTCCAGCGAGATTAAGATACATGTCCTGTTTTCACCACGTTTTGCCTCTGCATAATGAAGCAAAGAAGGCAAATGATCTCCAAAATGATGTGTAGCTCTTCCCAGAATCTCCAATATCTCTTCCAAATGTATCTTTCCTTTTCCCTGCCATACTCCCTGCACTGTTCCAAGCGGTCCCTGTACCACAGCATTGGTCATAAATTCATAAGAAAAGTCACGCTCTTCCAGCATTTCACATACCGTTCTTGCCATAGAAAAACATTCCTCAGTTCTTTCTTCCATATCTTTTTTCCATACTTCTCTGCAAGAAATATCCAAAAGTACAAGACAGGACAGATCTGCTGTATGATCATACTCTTTTACCATCCATGTACCACATCGTGCCGAATGTGTCCAGCTAATATCCCTAAATGCTTCCCGTCCTGTATATTCCCTAAATCCTGCCGGTATCATCGGATCTTCCATCCAAAAACGTCTGACAGAAACATTGCCTAAAAAACCACCCAAAAGCTGCTGCATCTGTACATTTTGAGAGGGTTCTGGTTTGACCACAATTTCCACTCTTCCTTCTGCCATCTTTCTTTTGGAAGTGATCCCAAGGAAATCTCCTGCATCCAAAGAAACTTCTGGAAACCGATACGATCCACGTTTTGAAAAACTCACTTTTCTCTGTATCTCTACTTTCTGCCACCCAGCCAGATACAGACGTGTTTCCAGATAGGCTCTCTGAAAAATCCCATCTCCCTGACTTTCCTTCCCTTTCAATGACTCATGTATACACACACCATCCGGAAGATTTTCCCTGATCCTCAAAGAGGGGAGCATCATTCTTTTCTGATTGCATATCACACTGCTCATCCCAACCACTTCTTGTGGCTCTGCCAGATATTTTTCCAACTCCAGTGAATAATCCAAACCTTCTAAACCATGTTCCAAAATATAAAATTGAAACGTTGCTGCGATTACTGCCATAGCGATTACAAAACCGATCATACCAGATTCTCCATAGGAACTCTTACCTCATCCAGTATTTTTTTGACAAAACGGATCTCATTTTCAGAGCCGGAGACTCCCCTTAACACGATCCGATGACTCCAAACATAAGGTGCTAACTCTTTCACATCCTCTGGGATCACAAAATCTCTCCCTTTTATAGCTGCCAAAGCCTGACAGGCATGATACAGGGCAATCGCACCTCTTGTAGAAACACCAACTGTACAAACTCCTCCCTGTCTCGTTTTTTCCACTAGATCCATCAAATATCCTGCCACATCCGGATGAACTTTGACTGTTTTTACATACTCTTTCATCTCTAAAATTTCTTCTCGTTCCACAACCGTTTCCAGATGGTTTAACACATTTGATGAACCATCTCCCATAAGAACAGCTAACTCCTGTTCCCTGTTCATATATCCTAAAGAAAGCCTCATAAAAAAACGGTCCATCTGTGCTTCTGGAAGGGGAAATGTACCATACGATTCAATTGGGTTCTGTGTTGCCATCACAAAAAATGGTTCTTCCAAAGTATATGTCTGCCCATCTGCACTGATCTGCCTTTCTTCCATTGCTTCCAAAAGACTGGACTGTGTTCTTGGTGTAGCACGATTGATCTCATCTGCCAAAATTAAATTTGCAAACAATGGACCTTTTTGAAATACAAATTCTCCTATTTTCTGATTATAGAAACGGATACCTGTGATATCAGATGGAAGAAGATCTGGAGTAAACTGAATGCGTTTACACTCCTGACCAACACTTTTTGCAAATGCTTTCAGCAGTGTCGTTTTTCCTGTTCCCGGCACATCTTCCAAAAGCACATGTCCAGAACATAAAAAACATACTGTGACCAGCCCGATCTCCTTTTCTTTACCCAAAATCACACGGGAACAATTTTCTATAATCTTCTCACAAATTTCCTGAAACTTATTTTTATCCATAACAGTACCTTTCTCACTCAAAATCGTTTCCTTTTTCCCAATTCCCAAAATGCGATCCCTGCTGCCACAGAAACATTTAAAGAATCTACCTCACCTGCCATTTCAATACGCACGGTATAATCACAATCCGCAATGGTTTCGGATGCCAGTCCTTCCCCTTCTGTTCCCATAACAATTGCTAATTTTTCCTCAGACTGCAACACTGGATCATCCAAAGAGATCGAATCTTCTCTAAGAGCCATTGCCACTGTCTTAAATCCTAACCCCCTCAATATTTCCATTCCTTTTTCAGGCCAGATCTCCTCTTTTTGATGGAAAAATGTCCAAGGGATCTGAAAAACTGTCCCCATACTGACACGACTTGCTCTTCTGTACAAAGGATCGCTGCATCCTGCTGTCAATAATACCGCATCCATATGTAAAGCTGCTGCGGAACGAAAGATTGCTCCAACATTTGTAGGATTCATCACATTTTCCAAAATAACGATCCTCTTTGCATTTTCACAAAGACTTCTGATATCCGGCAATCTTTTCCGCCGCATCACACACAAAGCCCCTCTGGTCAATGGAAAACCTGTCAGTTTTTTTAACACCTCAAATTCAGCTGTATAAACAGGGATATCACCACAGCGGATGATCAGCTCCTTTGCCTCCCCCTCTATATGTTTTGTTTCCACCAATAGGGAAACTGGCTCATATCCAGCACAAAGTGCCCTCTCAATTACCTTTGGACTTTCTGCAATAAAAAATCCAGATTCTGGTTCATTATAATGGAATAACTGCCCCTCTGAAAGACGTGCATACATGTCCAGCTCCGGTGCATGAAACTCTTCAATTAATTTGATATTCTTTCTGTACATCATTCAAATCCATCTCTTTTCTCATCACTTTTATACGTCATTATTTTATCATAGATACAAAATCATGGGGGAAAAAAATATTATTTTTTTAACTTGACAATTTTCACATAATTCGTTAAACTACAGACAATGTGTGATATGAGTTTTTACAGAGTATCCATACAAATATTTTCTCTGACCACCCAGTACAGGGTTCAGGCCACACGGACAGCCGGGTCAACTGCCGATTGGCATTCTATGTTTATAGTTTGCCACTATTGATTGAGCAAACGCTCAATTTTATAAGTTGGTTACTTTATAACCGTAGCGCAGATGCGCATATCAACTTGTAAAACGTCAATATGAGTAGTAAGGTAAGTATTTGCTATATAAACTCTCAATAAAAAGCTCATTCTATTTACATGATCAGATCAAATTGGACGGATCGGCAAACCTCTATATATAATCTGCCATCTTTCTATTTGTATCACATTTTGAGAGGATAGTTTACAAGTGATATGCGTCTATGCATATCACTTTTTTATTGCAAAAACGACCATAAATCAAACTGGAAAGTCTTTGGAGAAGGACTCTAAATACTACTACTATTATTCAATGTAAGGAAGGACGAACATGGGGGAAAAGCTAAAACTATATGGATTCAACAATCTGACCAAATCACTCAGTTTTAACATTTATGATATCTGTTATGCCAAAACAGCCCGTGAACAGCAAGACTATATCAAATACATCAATCAGGAATATAACTCTGACCGTCTCACTAAAATTTTAACCACTCTTACAGACATGATCGGTGCTAAAGTACTTCACATCTCCAAACAGGATTACGAACCACAGGGAGCTTCTGTCACTATTCTGATCGCTGAGGAATCCATGATCCCTGCCGGAGAAACGCAGCTTGCCCACTTAGACAAAAGCCATGTCACAGTACACACCTATCCAGAATACCATCCTGAAACCTTCCTTGCGACATTTCGTGTAGATATCGATGTTGCAACCTGTGGGGCGATCACTCCGCTTTCCACATTAGACTACCTGATTGGATCTTTTGACTCCGATATCATTACCATGGATTACCGTGTCAGGGGATTTACACGAGATGTAAATGGACAGAAACTTTTTATCGATCATCCGATCACATCGATCCAAAATTATATTGCACCTGAAACATTACGCCGCTATGATGCTGTAGATATCAATGTGTATGGTGCGAATCTATTCCACACCAAAATGATGCTCAAAGACATCTATCTGCAAAATTATCTATTTAAAACAGATGTCTATGAACTTCCTCCTCAGACCCGTCTGGAGATCATGAATAATCTTCGCAGGGAAATGATCGAAATTTTCAGCGGAAGAAATATCTATCACTAGAAATCTAACACCGACTATTTACCAGCAAAGGGGAAAAAAATATGCACGATCAGACACATGCGCCAATTTATGAGGCGTTAGAAAATTTCAAGAAAATGCGGGTAGTTCCTTTTGATGTCCCAGGGCATAAAAGAGGACGTGGAAATCCAGAACTCACTGCCCTTTTAGGAGAGGCATGTGTAAGTATGGATGTCAATTCTATGAAACCACTGGATAATCTCTGTCACCCTGTCTCTGTCATCCGTGAGGCAGAGATTTTAGCCGCAGAAGCCTTTGGGGCAGCCCATGCCTTTTTAATGGTCGGCGGCACTACATCCGCTGTACAGAGTATGATCCTTTCTGTTGCAAAAAGAGGGGAAAAGATCATCCTCCCCAGAAACGTACACCGCAGTGTCATGGGAGCTATGGTTTTATGTGGGGCAATTCCTGTTTATGTGAATCCAGAATGTGATGACAGGCTTGGGATTCCTCTGGGAATGAGTGTATCTGCGGTTGAAAAAGCCATCTTGGAAAACCCAGATGCAAAAGCGATTCTCGTAAATAACCCGACCTATTATGGTATCTGCTCTGATATCAGATCCATTGTATCTCTTGCACATGCACATGGAATGTTATGTCTTGCAGATGAAGCACATGGAACGCATTTTTACTTTGGGGAGAACCTTCCCATCTCAGCCATGGCAGCAGGAGCTGATATGGCAGCTGTTTCCATGCATAAATCTGGTGGAAGTCTGACACAAAGTTCCCTTCTTCTGACTGGTCCTGCCATGTCAGAGGGTCATGTACGTCAGATCATCAATCTGACTCAGACAACCAGTGGATCTTACCTTTTATTGTCCAGTTTAGATATTTCCAGAAGAAATCTTGCTCTTAGGGGAAAAGAAAGTTTTCAGCGTGTTGCACAGATGGCAGAATATGCAAGAGCAGAGATCAACAAAATTGGAGGCTACTATGCATACTCCAAAGAACTGATCAACCATGACAGTATCTTTGACTTTGATGTGACAAAACTCTCTGTCAATACTCTGGATATCGGGCTTGCCGGCATTGAAGTCTATGACCTTCTGCGTGATGACTACGACATCCAGATTGAATTTGGAGATCTTGGCAATATCCTCGCTTATCTCTCCATTGGTGATCGTCAGAGAGAAATTGAGCGTCTTGTAAGTGCCCTGTCTGAGATCCGCCGCCGTTTCAGCAAAAGCAAATCTGATCTTATGAAACAGGAGTACATCGACCCAGCTGTTGCAATATCCCCACAGGATGCCTTTTATGCTGATAAAGAATCTCTGCCAATCCGTGAAACTGCTGGAAGAGTCTGCAGTGAATTTGTCATGTGCTATCCGCCTGGAATCCCGATCTTAGCACCTGGTGAACGCATCACAAAAGAAATTTTGGACTATATTGAATACGCAAAGGAAAAGGGCTGTTCCATGACAGGTCCAGAAGATGCAAAAATTGAACACTTAAATGTTTTGAAAGGAGTAGTCTGATTATGGAATTATGGTTTTCTGAATCCCAAACCCCAAATGTCAAACTTTCCATCCGTGTCAACCGCCAGCTTTACAGCGGACAAAGCGAATTTCAACGGATCGATGTATTTGAATCCCCTGAATTTGGACGTTTTCTCACTCTGGATGGATATATGATGCTAACCGAAAAAGACGAATTTATCTATCATGAGATGATCACCCATGTTCCAATGGCAGTACATCCCCATGTAAAAGATGTTCTGGTGATCGGGGCTGGGGATGGTGGTGTCATCCGTGAGCTGACCCGTTATCCTGAAATCGAACACATTGATATGGTAGAAATCGATCCCCTTGTAGTAGAAGTCTGCAAAAAATATCTTCCGCAGACCGCATGCCGCCTGGATGATCCCAGAGTTTCAATTCACTATGAAGATGGACTACGCTTTATCCGCTCCTGCGAAAGCTGTTATGACCTAATCATTGTGGATTCCACAGATCCGTTTGGACCCGGAGAAGGTCTCTTCACTCTGGAATTTTATGGTAACTGTTATAAAGCACTCCGCCCTGACGGCATCATGGTCAATCAGCATGAAAGCCCATTCTACGCAGAAGATGCCGCAGCATGTCAACGTGCCCATAAGCGGATTGTACAATCTTTCCCTATCAGCAAAGTATTTCAGG
>CAJMNU010000015.1 GCA_905214855.1 uncultured bacterium
ACTTTCTCTTACTCTGTCATTCTCCTGTTGTCTCTTCTTCTGCCTCTTTCAATGGTATCATCAATATTGCCTTAGCCCATTCTCCCTCTATGCTCTCATACCTCAGACCATACGCATTTCCATAATATAACTTGATCCTTTCATTGACATTGTAGATTCCATAGCCCTCTTTTCGGTCAATCTCACCTGATAAAAGGCTGTTGTTTATGACTTCTAATTTTTCTTTAGAAATCCCTGCCCCATCATCCCATACACTTAGGGAAAGCATCTGTACTCCATCTACCACTGTTTCCTCTGCAGAAATAATAATTTTTCCAGAACCGCCTTTTTCCTTTATACCATGATAAATAGAATTTTCAGCAAGTGGCTGCAATACCAGTTTAATGATCTTGTGCATATACCATTCTTTTGGCACATGGATCTCATACTGAATTCGGGAGTGATAACGGATACTCTGAATATCCAGATAACTGGATACATGTTCTAGTTCCTCTCTTAAAGAAATTACCTCTGCTCCTTTACTTAAGCTGAGACGGAAAAATTTTCCAAGGGAATTTGATAAAATACTGACTTCTTCTGCCCCCTGATCAATTGCCTGCCAAGTGATCGCATTCAAGGTATTGTACAGAAAATGTGGATTGATCTGAGCCTGCAGAGCTTTTAACTCCGCTTTTCTTTTCTGTTTTTGCATCTCTGCTACACGGTCACGTTCCAGTTTTAACTCCTCTATCGTCTCTTCCTGTTTTTTTACCAGACTCTGTATCTCACCGATCATAAAATTGAAACTCTTTGCCAAACTGCCTATCTCATCATGATATGGATAAAAAAAACGGGTATTCAGATCTCCATTTCTGACATAACTCATTCTTTTCTCCAAGCGTCTCAACCCGTCTGTCATCTGATGTGACATCCATACTATAATAAGCATACTGATAAACAACAGTCCTAGTGCGATCTTCAGCAGCATATTTTTCACATCCTCCAGACTGCTCAGAAGACTCTTCTTAGAGCGAAGTCCATAAATCTGCCACCCCATTCCCTCAATCTTTCCACTTGTCACCAAAAACTCTTCATCCTGATATATATAGTCGCTGCTGAATACCTCCTCTGTATGATTCTTTGACAACTCTAATAGCTGAGCCTTATCTAATTTTTCAGAACCAGCGATCAGCCTTCCCTTTGTATCCAAAACTACCATCTTATCAAAAAACTGATATTTTCCTGACAAGATCGACTCCACTTCTTTTTGTTTCAGTTGGACAACCAGATATTGTTTTCCCGTATATCCCTCTACACTAAATCTCCATACCTGTGGGATCACCATCTCTTCTCCCTGAAAGATCAGATCCTTCATTGCCGGAAAATTTTGGATTCCATTTGCTGATCTGTCCTTGTATGGCTCATATAACAAAGAATCTTTAAAAGAAAACTCCCAATTTCTCATACGGATGAAATCATCAAACTCGCCTCTGTTCGTATAAATATAAGACGAGGAGATCAATGGTTCTCCACTCTCCAGATCTCTTAAAAAATCAGATGCTACCCCCAGTGCCTTTGTTGTATTCGCATTGGATGGATTACTCAAATAGTCTCCCATCGCTATAACAAAAGTATGGTTTGTCAACATTCCTCTCACTCTATTTGCAATTGCTTTATGTCGAATCGCAAAAGTATCCGTGATCTGCATGATCACATCCTCTGAGTTCATCTGAAAATTTTTGATAATATCCTGTGACATATATCTATAATACATCAGAGAGCCTGAACCTATAGAAAATAAAAAAGTAACTGTAAAGATTAAAATGATCTTTTTGCGAAAACTGATATTATGAATATTTTTCTTCATCTGTTTCCCCCACTTTATATCAGGTTATTATCTGGAATGGTTCTATTTTAACATGTTTTTGCACTCTTCGTGAACTTTTTCTCTTGAATTTTCTGATATTATCAAGATAAGAAACAGATTGTTACCAAATTTCCACTTCTTTCCACTTAGGAAAAGACTGCCGCAATCCGCAGCTTTCCCATCTGTTCTTTTTTGATTTCAAGATTCTTTATGATAGGAAACCCACACACTGTGGCAGTCTTTTCTCAATTTTGTCATATTATAATGTTAAAAGATAAGTTTATTTATCCCTTTACAGCTCCTGCTGTCAGACCAGCGATAAACTGTTTGTTTGCAAATAAGTACACAATCAGGATTGGAATGATCGCAATAGATGCACCGGCAAGCATAATGTGCCACTCTGCTGCTGCATTGACAGAATATTTCAACTGTACAACTGCCACAGTCAATGTCTGCAGTTTCGGCATTGCGATCGTCATGATCAAACTTGTGATATAATCATTCCATGAGTTTCTGAACGAAAACAGTGCCACAACTGCCAAGATCGGCTTGCTCAAAGGAAGAATGACTCTTGTATAAACACCATATAGGCTGCATCCGTCAATGATCGCTGCCTCATCCAGCTCCTTTGGGATACCTTTGGTAAATCCCATAACAAGGAAGACATTTGTTGCCTGACCTCCTGTGAGGGCAATAATGAGAGCAATGATACTCTTATTCAGTTTCAGTGCACGCAGCATCTCATAGATTGGGTATAAAGTAACAGAACCCAGAGATACAAACATCATGGACATATATAATGCAAGGAGGATTTTCTTTCCCACAAAGTCTCTTCTTGCCAATATAAAACCAGCCAAAGAACAAGTACATACTGCCAGAAGTGTTACAGATACACTGACGATCACACTGTTTCCTGTATATTTCAGGAAATCTGCCTGTATAAACGCCTGATAATAGTTTTCAAAATGCCATTCTTGCGGCCAAAAACCGCCTCCCTGTGTTAATTCCACATTTGTCTTCAAAGATCCCAAGATTGTATAGATGATCGGATATAAGGTAAAAATGATCATCACACCCAGAAAGACCCATTTCCCGATCAGGGCGGCTTTCGCTGAAGTAGATAAATGTTTTTTATTCATTTTTATAGTTGCCGTTTGTTCTGCCATTTTCTGCCGCCTCCTTAATAAATATCATCCAATTTTTTGGATACTCTCAGATAGATCATTGTTACAACACCTGCAATCAATGCAGAGATCACGCTGACAGCAGCACCATATCCATACTGCGGAACTGTTGCCTCTGCTGCGGAGATCGGGAAGAAGTAACGGTATCCATAAAGAGACATTACCATTGTTGAATTGTTTGGACCACCCTCTGTCAAAACCATAACATTTGTGATGTCATGGAATGCAGATGTAATCGATAACATCAAGATGATCTTTAAAATCGGTCCTAACATCGGCAGGATAATATACCATATTGTCTGAAGTCTGCCTGCGCCGTCGATCTTGGCACTCTCAATCGCATCTTCAGAAACCTGCTGGATACCAGCGATGAAATATACCATATAGTTACCGACACCACCCCACACAGCTGTAATGATCAGTGTTTTCATGGCATGATCTTTGCCCAGCCAGTTGATCGGCTTGTTGATGATATTTGCTGCCATCAAGTATTTATTGATCTCTCCGTTATATGCATTAAATAAGAGATAAAATACCAATCCCATAACCGCGGAACTCATGATCGTTGGAAGAAACATGATACTCTGTGCCACACCATTTCCTTTTTTCTGCTGATTCAGAAGGAAAGCAAGGAAAAAGGCGATCGGTATGATGATCAATACCTTTCCGAATCCATATGTAAAGGTGTGCAGCACACTCTCCCAATACACTTTGTCACGGAAAACTCTTGCCAGATTTTGAAGTCCTACAAATCTAGGTTCTCCTGTTCCATATCCTCCATATTGATAAAAGACGTATTTTAAAGTCCATACTACCGGATAAAGAGAGCATGCCGTAAATAAGATCAGGTTCGGAAGCATAAAGCTGTATGCCTGCAGATTTTGCAGAACAGTCTTTTTCTTTTTACTGGCACTCATCGTTTTCCAATTACTCATAGTTTTCTCCTTTCATTACATGCTACCCTGACTGCTTTTTTGTTTTTCTCCTCACGCAGACATGTTTTTTGGCAGCATCAGTATACACGGAGAATACATGCAAGAATGTATTTTCTCTGTATACTGATGCTAAATATTCACAGAATGCAATAATTTTGATCTACAACCTCTGGTTCTTTTTATATTTTGACACAACAAGGGCTGTTGCACACTCAGTTTTATTCTGTCCTGAACTGCGCAGCAGCCCTCGCTTGTTGTCTTATATTATACATCTGCCATTCTGGCAAAAGTTTTCTTTTTTACTGCAATGTAGGATTCATTGGGTCATAATTTTCAATTTTTACTTCATATCCTGTTCCGTTTGCAATTGCATCCTGATAAGCCTTATTGTAACGATCTGTCAGATCCTGAAGTGTTGATGCAGCATCAGCTCCACCATAATAGATAGACTCACATGTTTTCCACATATCTTCACCCTCTACAACCATACCAGCTGCAAATGCATTGTGTGGTGGCTTTGGAAGGATTGTATCAAACTCTGGATCGATCAACAGCCATTTCTTATTCTGGAAATCAGCACTTGGTTTTGCTTTTTCAATAACACTCGGGATAATGCTGACACCATATCCACCCTCATAGTAACCAACTAGATAATCTTCTGTAGTAAAGAGATCTTTGTATACCTTAAATGCAAGTTCCAGATTTTGGCTCTTTGCATTCAGTACATATCCAGATGTTCCATTGTAATACTGCTTTCCTGCTGTCTTGTTTCCAACTGTTGGAATCGGAACACAATCCCATTTCTCGCTGTCCATTGGGAACTGATTTGCATATACACCTGGCTCAGCATGGCTGTAAGACATATACATACCAATCTTTCCAGCTGCAAACTGTGTTCTTAATGGGTCAATATCCAAAGATTCACATCCAGGGAATGCACATTCCTCGGACAGAAGCTCTGTCCACAATTTCAATGTCTCTTCCCAATCTGTAAAGTCATATTCTCCCTTAGCAAAATCGTATCCATCTTTCTTTCCTGTCTCTCTCTGAAGACCAACTGCCATGGAACGCTGTAAACCAGAAGCAGCACTCTTCATGTTTTCAGCAAATCCATAGATTCCCTCTCCTGACAACTGGGATGTGATCAATTTCGCATCTTCTACCATCTCTTCCAGAGTTTCCGGTGGCTGCTCAATTCCTACACGTTCAAAAATCTCTTTATTATAGAACAAACGACATGTTGTACCTGTTGTAGGAATAAAATATAATTTTCCATCTAATTCATTATATCCAGGAATGATAACATCTTTAAAATACTCTTTCATGTCATCATCCATGAAATCATACAGGTTAGCCCACTGTCCAGCAGCCAGATATTTATCAAACATCTGATCCTGCTGCACCAGAATATCCGGAAGCTCATCACTCTGGATTGCCATATCAATTGCCTGTACATAGTTATCTGTGTAAAGCTGATATTCTACCTGTACATTATCTGTATTCGTTGCGTTATATTCATCAACTTTCTCTTGTACATAATTTGCATCATGTCTGTCTTTAGACCAGATACGAATTACTGTCTTTTCACCACTTGCTGCATCATCCTTTTTGTCCGCTGCAGTTGTAGCTTCGGTGTCCCCCTTTGCCTCAGCCTGAGTCTGTGCTGCGGTGGTTGGTGCTTCGGTTGTCTCGTTCTTTCCACCACCACATCCTGCTAATGTTGCTGCTGCTAGAGTTGCTGCCATGACAACACTACCTAATTTTTTAATTCTCATAAACCTTACCTCCCAATATTATTGTCCTGTTCTTTATATTTTTATTTTATGAAATCATAAAAAGAAAGTAAATTCATTTTCCGACACTGTAATGTCTAAAAAACGACATTTTCGTTCACACTTTAGACACATTTCAAACATTGTTTTTCTCTTTGATATCCTGTATACTCAAATATACAAGATATCAGAAGACCAAAAGATCCTCAGATTCCAATATCTACCATTTTATATTAAAAAATATCCAACGTCTTTTGGTCTCAACACTATGTCATTATAATAAATAATCTGAACAACACAATTTTCAGATCTATGGAGGATTTTATTATGGAAAAAATCGCAAGTTTTACTGTAAATCATCTCACTCTGCTGCCTGGTGTCTATGTCTCACGCTTAGACCAGACCGCTGCTGGCACAATCACTACCTTTGATATCCGCATGACCCGTCCCAATATGGAGCCAGTCATGAATACTGCAGAGATCCACACTATAGAACACCTTGGAGCAACCTTCTTACGCAATCACAAAGACTGGAAAGACCGTGTATTGTATTTTGGTCCTATGGGCTGCCGCACTGGTTTTTACCTTCTTCTTGTGGGAGAATATGCTTCTTCTGACATCCTTCCTCTCCTCACAGAAATGTTCACATTTAGCCGTGATTTCAAGGGAGAAGTTCCCGGTGCCTGTGCAAGAGACTGCGGAAACTATCTGGATATGAACCTCCCAATGGCAAACTATCTGGCAAACCGTTTTCTCACAGAAGTCCTGTATGACATCAAACCAGAACAGCTTGTCTATCAGGATTAAATCTTAAACATTCTAAACTTTAAAAAGGGGAATGCACATCATCTGGCATTCCCCTGTCTTTTTTCTAAGATTTGTTGGCTTGCAGCAGCCATTGCTTTAAAATTTTATCCAATATGTCATATCTCCTGCTTTAGCTGTGGGGAGTGTCAAATAATATCCTGTCGTAAAATGTGGCGTATCCTGTCCTCATCCAAACCACGTATCACCTCTGCTGCCAAAGAAGCTGTCGCTTCCATATCCTCTGCTGCTGTAAAATTGTAATGACTGTGTACATAACGTGCAGGAATCCCCAAGACTAAGACTGGTACTGCTTTTCCTGTCAGGCTGATCTTTCCTGCATTCGTACTTCCGCCCCTGCGCACTGTCTCCTGATAACGGATCCCATAATGATCTGCGATCTCTTCAGCATATTCTATGAACGCCGGATTGGAAATATAGCTCTTGTCTATCCTGCGGATCTGAACGCCCCCACGCATTGACCCCTGTGCAAGCCCTGCTGACACATACGGATCATCTGCCGGAGAACCTTCAAATACAATGGCAAGATCCGGCTGGCAGACGGATGCTGTGACAGAAGCACCTCTTGTCCCCACTTCCTCCTGAGAAGCAAATGCACCCACAACATCAACCGCAAGATTCTCTGCCTGATCCTTCAACATTCTCATTGTCTGGACAATGCTGACACATCCCATACGATTATCAAATGCCTTGCCCATACACAGACCTTTCTGTGCCTGATAGGAGAATTTCACATCTGGAACCATTGGATCTCCTAGCTGAATTCCAAACTCCTCGATCACTTCTTTTCTGCTGCACGCCCCTACGTCCACAAAAAGATCTTCCAGATACAATGCTGTATCTGCTTTCTGTTTTTCTGTCAAAAAATGTACTGGTTTGGATGTAATGATCCCAGAGATCAATTTCCCTTTCCTATTGCGTATCAAAACAGAATGTGCCGGAAGACTGGTGATATGAAAACCTCCCAACATCATAATACTTAAAAGTCCATTTTCCTGAATAGACTGTACCATAAAACCACACTCATCTGTATGAGCATCCAACATGAGCAGTGGTTTTTCTCTCTTTCTATCACACAAAGCTGAAACTTCTTTTGGGGACACACATGATGCAAATCGCATATACACATTATGCATTGCATCATGCTTTAAATCAAATTCCTGTCCACAATGCCGATATAGTGTCCTAACAACGTCCTCTTCAAATCCACTTGGTCCAAATGCGTTGGATAATTCTTCTGTCAACTTTATATCAATCATACCATATGCCTCAATTCTGTTTTTTATTTTCATCTATTACTTTTATTTGTTTTCTCATTTATTTTTTTCATTTATATCCATTCTCTTTATTTTATTCTTTCTTGTCTTTTACTCTGCTTTTTTTCGTTTTTCCTGTCTTTTTCTTTTTCTCGTCTTCTTTCCCTGCTGCCTTTTCTTCCTTTTCTACTTCTTTAGAAATAAATACCATAATACTTCTGGAAGGAACCATTACCTGTTTTTGCTTCTTGATAAGCAGTTCACTTCCCTCTGGATATATAGCATTGTGTTCTTTTTCACTGGTATCAATAGCAATATGCCATTTCAGATTTTTAGGCAGATTTGGCAATGCAAATTCATGTGGCTCCCAGTGCATATTATAAGCAACAAAGAAATAATCGTCGCTGGCTCCATCTTCTTTCTTTGCATATTCACCACAATACATGATCCCAAGCTGCCGCCTGAAATTTTCAAATTCCGGACACCATGCTTTCACCCCATGATAAGAAACGTCTGGACACCCACAGGAAAGATAATCCATGACTTTTGGTTCTTTAGGCATATGGAAAACAGGATGTTTTTTACGAAAGGCGATCATCGTCTTCACAAACTCATATAATTCTCTGTTTGTTTCCAGCAATTTCCAGTCCACCCATGAACAGGAGTTATCCTGACAATAGGAATTGTTATTTCCTTTTTTAGTATTTCCGAACTCATCACCAGCCAAGATCAACGGCGTTCCCTGACTAAGAAGAAGGATGGTAAACGCATTTCTAAGCTGTCTATTCCTGAGTTCCTTTACTTTTTTCTTTTTTGTTGGTCCTTCTACACCACAATTCCAAGAATAGTTATATACTTCTCCGTCTTGATTGTTTTCTCCATTTTCTTCATTATGTTTTTGGTCATAAGAAACCATATCCATCATCGTAAAACCATTATTGTTTGCCATATAATTGATCACAGCGCAATTTGGGGGGTTGGTTCTGCTGTAATGTACAAGCGGATTGATCTGTTCTTCATCTCCCTTTAAAAAACGGCGCATCGCATTTTGAAATCCATCATTATATGCAGCCAGATGTTTTACCTTTCCTGATCCCTCTGCATTCCACTGACTATAGAATAATTTTGTCTTGCTCAGACAGGCATCTCTGGCAACCAGCCCCTCTGGAACAAATCCTACCAGATGGATTCCATCTACATGGTACTCCCTTACCCAAAAACGAAGAATCTCCAGTACTAGAGACTGTCTCTCTTCTCCTGTAAAAAACAAGTCAATGATCAGCTCGATCCCATTTTGATGCAATGTCTTTACGAGCATTTTCATCTCTGCCTCTGGATTTTTTTCCTTACCAGAACAAAACGCTGTCTTTGGAGAAAAATAATATCCCGGAACAAATCCCCAATAGTTAATGCGTCCATCTGCCTTTTTCATTGCGTATTGTCTGGATTGTGCTTCCTGAAGCATAATCTCATCAAATTCTATGCATGGCATCAGTTCCAGCCCTGTCACTCCCAGCTCTTTCAAGTATGGAATTTTTTCTATGATCCCCAAAAAAGTTCCCTTATGTTCCACGTTAGAAGATTCATGTCTCGTCAATCCCCTTACATGACTTTTATACAATAACATCTCATGAAAAGGAATCTCCAGTGGTCTGTCATTCTCCCAATCAAAAGTATCAAACCAGATCACACTTCTTGCCGCTTTCCCTGCTCTTTTGCGGTCTCCCCAACATTCCCATCCATGATAACGTCTGCCGCATGGATCCGGTATCCTCTCATTGTCCACCTCATATTCATATTCCATTCCGCACAAACCATCGCCTTCCAACGATAAAGACCACAGATCTCCTATCTTATCCTCTACCGGAAATGGAATTACTGCTTCTGCCTCTTTTTCTTCTGGCTGATACAGCACAAGGCTGACCTGTTCTGCTGGCATAGCAACTGAAAAATGAACTCCTCTCTCTGTTCTGGTGATCCCTTCTGGAAACACGCAACCACTGCCCTTACATACCACCTTCCATGCTTCTCTCATCATCTTGTCCTAGTCCTCCCATTCCCCTTCTGTCGCGATATACTTAGGTTATTATCTTAATTCATTTTCTATAAATCCCCTATACTCTTTATCAAATATTCTACAAGCGTTATCATTAAAATCTTTTATAATTGTATCATAATTTTTCCAGAAAATATATACAAAAAAACTTTCTACAGTCAAAGTGCTTGTTTTTATCTTTCTTTGAGAGATTAGCAAAACAACCTTATATTCCTTCATTTTACTATAAGGATATAAGGCTGTTTTTCTTTTAACTTCTTATTTTAATTTTTTCTCTTCATTTATGGGATCGCATTCCACCGTTCTATTATTGATCTGCTATCTTTGCAGCCAGCTCTTCCAGATACATCCAGCGCTCCATCTTCTCTTCCAAAGCTGCTTCTGCCTCTTCTTTTTCTTCCATAAGCTGATTTAACTTGACAAAGTCATGAGCTGACGCCTCAATACCTTGGTCTAACTCTGCGATTTTTTCTTCCAAAGCTGCCATATCTGCTTCGATCGTCTCATAATCTTTTTGTTCTTTATAGGTAAATTTCAATTTTTGAGGACCACGGGTACGCTGTCCTTTTTCCTTTGCAGGAGCGCTCTGCTTTACAGAAGATCCAGACAGTTCTTCCTGTTCCAGCTCTGCTTCTGCTGCCTTTTTCATTGCATAATCTGTATATCCGCCCTCATACTGGCGCAGTTTTCCGTCCCCTTCAAAAGCAAAGATACGTTTCATAGTACGATCTAAGAAATAACGGTCATGAGATATCGCAACTACAATCCCCTCATAGCGATCCAGATAATCTTCTAAAATCGTCAGTGTGGCAATGTCAAGGTCATTGCTAAGCTCATCAAGCAACAAAAAATTGGGAGAAGAACAGAGTACACGCAGTAGATTTAATCTTTTTTTCTCTCCACCAGATAATTTTCCTATTGGGCTGTACTGCTGCTCTGGTGTAAATAAAAATTTTTCCAACATAGCAGATGCAGACAATACACCATCTGCCGTCTGAATATACTCCGCAGTATCTTTCACATAATCGATCACTCTTTGTTCTGGATCCATATAAGAAAAATCAATCTCACTTTTCTTGGTGTCATCATTTGGCTTTTCTAAAGAAATCTCCTGAGCATAATATCCCATCTTTACAGTCTGTCCAACGATCACTTCACCAGAGTCCTGTGAAATAAGCCCTGCAATAATTTTCATCAAAGTAGATTTTCCACAGCCATTTGGACCAATGATCCCCACTCTGTCTCCCTTTAAAAAAATATAGTTAAAATCATCGATCAGCTTTCTTTCCCCATAACTCTTACAGATATGTTCTAATTCTACAGTCGTTTTCCCCAATCTTGTAGAAATAGAGCTAAGTTCCAGTTTGGAATCCTGCACCGGAGCCTCCCTGTCTCTTAATTCCTCATATCTTTGAATATGGGCTTTCTGTTTTGTAGAACGTGCCCTTGCCCCTCTGCGCATCCATTCCAGCTCTACACGCAAAATAGACTGGCGTTTCCGTTCACTTGCCGCTTCCATATCCTCTCTCTGTGCTTTTAACTCCAAAAAACCCGAATAATTTGTCTGGTAACTGTACACAGAACCTTTATCGATCTCCACGATCCGGTTACATACACTATCTAAAAAATATCGGTCATGAGTGACCATGATCAATGCGCCTCTCCACTTTTTCAGATAATCTTCCAGCCAATCTGCCATGTCATTATCTAAGTGGTTTGTCGGCTCATCTAACAATAAAACATCAGAAGAGGAAAGCAATACAGAGATCAAAGCTAAACGCTTGCGCTGTCCACCGGAAAGCTGACCAGCTGGCTGTTCAAAATCCTTGATCCCAAGACGTGTCATCATCGCCTTTGCATCGCTTTCGATCGTCCATCGGTTCTCATCTGATACATTGCCCGCCAACACACATTCCAAACTGGACATTTTCGGATCAAATTCCGGATGTTGGGGAAGATATCGGATCACCACATGATTTGCGGTTGTGATCGTTCCTTCATCTGGTTCTTCCATTCCAGCTAACATTTTTAAGAGTGTCGTTTTCCCCGTTCCATTGATGCCGATGATACCAACTTTTTCCCCATCCTGTAAAGAAAATGATGCATCATGGAATACTTTTCTTTCTGCAAATACTTTTGTTATTTTTTCTATATTAATTAAATTCATCGAAAACTCCTGTTATATTCTCTTATTGTACTCTGTCCATACAATGTACAATTTCCATACTTCTATTGCCAAACCTGTAAGATTCTATCTTATACAAAAAGGTTCTAACTTAGATCAATCTGAAGTTCTACTGGACAATGATCTGACCCCATCACTTCTGTATGGATCTTTGCACCTTTCAATTTCTCTTCCAGACGTTTAGAAACACAAAAATAGTCAATACGCCAACCCGCATTTTTTTCTCTCGCATGGAAACGGTAAGACCACCACGAATACATTTCTGTCTGATCCGGATAAAAATAACGATATGTGTCTATAAAACCAGCCTGAAGCAGCTCTGTAAACTTCTGACGTTCTTCCTGTGTAAAACCAGCATTTTTCCGATTGCTTGCAGGATTTTTTAGATCGATCTCCTGATGAGCTACATTCAAATCCCCACAGAAAATAACAGGTTTCTTTTCATCCAGCTTCTGCAAATATCCCCTAAACGCATCTTCCCATGTCATCCTGTATGGAAGACGTGCAAGTTCTGCCTGAGAATTTGGAGTGTAGCATGTGACCACATAATACTCTTTAAATTCTGCTGTGATAACACGTCCTTCCTGATCATGTTCTTCCATACCAATCCCCAACGTAACTGAAATTGGTTCTTCTTTTGTAAAGATCGCTGTACCAGAGTATCCTTTTTTTATTGCATAATTCCAATATTGATAATATCCCGGAAGATCAAGCTGGATCTGTCCTTCCTGAAGCTTACTTTCCTGAATACAGAAAATATCCGCATCCACGTTATGAAAATATTCTAAAAATCCTTTTCCCACGCAGGCACGCAGTCCATTCACATTCCATGAAACTAATTTTTTCACTCTATATTCTCCTTTATTTTTTAAATGAGCTGAAAAGAAGCTCATTCCACTTTTTCACTCTCTTTTTTACACCACATACTTTTCTATTATAACATTATTCTCTCCAAACGCAAAGAAAAAGAACGCTATGCCATCCATAGCGCCCTCTCACTACATCACACTTTCCACAAATCCTATTTATTATCACACATTCTTTTCCAGTAATAACTTATCCCCTGTCTTGACAAAGCGTTCTGTAAGACCATTTAACTCCACGATCTTATTTTGAGTGGTACAAAATTTCTTTGCGACAGACCAAAGCGTATCACCTGCCTGCACCACATATCCAACAATTCCTGGTCTTTCCTGCAATTTTTTCATATCCTGCGGCTCTGTTCTTGCACTGATTATCACAGATTCTTCTACAGGTTTTAACACTATCAGATCCAGTGTGATCACACCTTTCACATCCACAGTTCCGCCTCCGCCCATCATAGCAGATAACTGTTCCACACCCGTATGTACCTGACACACACAATCCTCATTCGCCCCATCTGCCTCTGCTACATATTGAAACGGGATCACCTCAGACACTGCTTTTAGCGGCTCATCATCTTCAGATGTCAGATATAAGATTCTGGTTTCCAAAACCCCTTCCATATGTACACCATCTTCTTCCATCCTGACCTCATCCAACTTTACAGAGCCATCCGCATGACAGATCTGAAGAATATTTTCAGGATCTGGAACTTTCACTTTTTCTGTTACTCGGCATTTTCCCTCATTTTTCACCAAAAGCGTGTCAAAATGTGCTTTTCCTCTCTCCAGAATCACTTCATCTGAAACAGAATAGGCATCCTGAAGCAATTCTATCTTTTCCTGTTGATACAATTTCATATCTAACTCTGCCACAGCATCCACAGAAATGGCTCTCATTTCCCCATCCACATCCGGTTTTTCTTCCACTTCTTTATGAACCAGCCTGATACCAATAGAAGGTATCATTTCTTCCGTCACTTCTGGCACTTCCACCTCACCATGAAATCGAACCGATTCCTCCAGCCATTGAAGCGGCATTCCCTCATTTTCACTCTGATAGAGCATAAAAAGGATCAGATCTCCCTCTGCATGGATCTTTCCGTCCAAAATCCGACAGTTGATACCTCTCAGTTTCATCTCACTCCACAAAATCTGACCAATATTGGGTTTATTTCCCGGAATCTGGATCTCCTCCCTAACCCGACATGTATCTTTTCTTCGGATCGCAATAGCAGCCACTTCCATCTCTTTTTTCTGCTTTTCTATTTCACCCTGTGCATCAATAGCTGCCTGTGTATCTTCCAAACTCTCCACACGCACTGCTAAAAGCACCAGACCTTTTACATTGATCTTCCTTGAATGGATCATAGATGCAGATACATCTTCAAGTTCCCAGCTATACTGTGGATAATCTTTCTCTGTCAGATCTGGTACATTCACTGTTTCTTCAAAAGGAATGTTTCCAGCCAATGTCCACAATCTGCCATCTTCTCCCCTGTATAAGATCTGGAATATCATTTTTCCTTTGATCGTTGTCTTTTCTGTCTGTACTCTGGTCGTCTCAATCTGCACTTCCCCAGAACTAAAAATCACCTGTGCTATATCATCCATACTGTCTGGAACAATAAAATCATCATCCAATGTAATCTGTGTAGAAACTGTGCTTTTATAACGATTCATATGTATATTCTGTTTGATCAGTTCCATATCCACACCTGCCCTTTCTCTTTCCTGCTCCATCCATGTTCTGATCCAGCATCTCTCAGCCGTATCAAAACGTTCAGGTTTTCTTTGGATTTCATCACATTTTATGAGGGCAGATCAAAAAATATGCTTACAGACAGGAATTACATATTAGATCATTAAGACTCTTCATACTCTTCTAAAAAGAAATGACGTTTTTTCCCTTTCACATACCCCAGACAGGCATCCAGATTCACATTCTGGGCACTTCTAAAAATATTACTGTCAACATGTGGATTCGTCTCTCGCATCTTTGCGATCATCCGCTTCATTTCCTGACGTTTGGATTCCATCGCATCATCTTGATTAGCACAACGCTCTGTAAAGCGGCAGGCACACTGCAAAAAGCGAAGATTGTTAAAATCTTTCCATGCCAGAATATCACTTTCTTTGACATGGTAAAGAGGACGGATCAGCTCCATCCCCTCAAAATTTGTGCTGTGCAGCTTAGGCATCATGGTATTAAACTGTCCACCATATAAAACGCTCATAAGGATCGTCTCAATGACATCATCAAAATGATGTCCCAGTGCAATCTTATTGCATCCCATCTCTTTTGCCTTTGCATACAGATATCCACGTCTCATTCTGGCACAGAGATAGCATGGAGACTGTTCAATATCCACAACTACATCAAAAATTTCAGATTCAAATACTGTAATCGGAATCCCCAGTATCTTTGCATTTTCTTGGATCAGCTCTCTGTTTTCCTTTCGATATCCCGGATCCATCACAAGAAATACCAGTTCAAAATGCATCTTTCCATGGCGCAGGATCTCCTGCATACATTTTGCTAAAAGCATGGAATCCTTTCCACCAGAAATACATACTGCGATTTTATCTCCTTCTTGGATCAGTTCATACTCATTCAAAGCGCTGACAAAAGGTCTCCATATGCTTTTCCTGAATTCTTTTATAATGCTCCGTTCAATCTCTCTCGTGCGCTGCTCCATCCTTATGCTTTTCCTCCATTTTTCTGTCTTCCAGCTCCCTCACACGGGATTCCAGTTGTTCTATTTTCTTTAAAAGTTCTTCCACGTCTTTAGAAGATGCCCGTTTCTCCTGTATTCTCTCAACACGCACACCATCTATTTTGACTGGTTTTGCAGGAACTCCTACTGCTGTCACATTGTTGTCCAAAGGTTTTAAAAGAACGGCATTGGCTGCGATCTTACAATTATCTCCCACTTCAAACGATCCTAAAATCTTAGCCCCAGCTCCTACTGTGACATTCTTTCCCAAGGTAGGATGTCTCTTCCCTTTCTGTGTTCCCACACCGCCTAATGTGACACCTTGAAAAATGGTACAATTATCCCCTACCACAGCCGTTTCTCCTATCACAACACCTGCTCCATGATCAATTAAGATCCCATGTCCAAGCTGCGCCCCAGGATGAATCTCGATTAAAGTGAAGAAACGGGCAATTTGTGAGATCAGGCGGGCAATAAAAAAGCATTTATGTTTATAAAACCAGTGTGCGATCCGATGCCAGATCAGAGCATGGATTCCCTGATATAATAAAAGGATTTCCAGTGGATTGCGTGCAGCAGGATCTCTTTCCTGTACTGCTTTGACATCTTTCCATATATCTTTAAAAATCATACTATTCTTTTCCTTCCATGAAGATATAACAACATCATTTTCACAATGATTCCTGATAGAGTGGCGTGGAAAGATATCTTTCCCCAGAATCCGGCAATAAAACTACGATATTCTTCCCTGCATACTCCTCTCTGACTGCCAGCTGTTCTGCTGCTGCCAGAACTGCCCCAGATGATATTCCAACCAAGATCCCTTCACTTTTTGCCATTCTCCTCGCTGCCTGATAGGCTTCCTCTTCCACAATCGGAATCACCTGATCGTAGATTTCTGTATTCAAAACCTTTGGAATAAATCCAGCTCCAATTCCCATAATGCCATGAGAACCTGCTTTCCCTTTAGACAATACAGCAGAATGTGCCGGTTCTACTGCCACCACTTCTATATCTGTTTTTTTACTTTTAAGATATTCTCCAACTCCTGTCAGAGTTCCACCTGTACCTACCCCAGCTACAAAAACATCCACATCTCCATCCATATCTTCCCATATCTCCGGTCCGGTACTTTCTCTGTGAGCTTTCGCATTTGCTGGATTATCAAACTGACTGGGAATCCATGAACCTGAAATAGAATCTGCCAATTCCTGTGCCTTCTCAATTGCCCCGCTCATTCCTTTTTCCCCATCTGTCAGAACAACCTCTGCACCATAAGCACGCAAAAGCATCTGTCGTTCCACACTCATCGTATCTGGCATGGTAAACACAGTTTTATATCCTTTTGCTGCTGCAACCGCTGCAAGACCGATCCCTGTATTGCCGCTTGTCGGTTCTATGATCGTAGCACCAGATTTTAGGATTCCCTTTTTCTCAGCATCTAAAATCATCGCCAGACCTACCCTGTCTTTGGAACTTCCGGCTGGATTCATTGCTTCCAATTTCCCAAATAAAACTGCCTTACATGAAATTTCCTCCATGTAACGATTCAGCTTTAAGATTGGAGTTTTTCCGATTAATTCTGTTACGTCTTCATAGATTTTTTCCATACTGCCGCCCATCCTTTCTTCATACGATGAATTTTTAATTGCTTTTTCATACAGTATACTAATTTTTCATCGTTGTGCAACTATTTTATGAAAAATCGGCAGTTTTTTCTCATATCACCTCCTGTATACTACTTTTTTGACAGCCTTTCTCAATATAAAAAATGGCTGTAAATTTTCATCACTCTTCTTTAACACGTTTAAGTGTATCCCTTGTAAGAGCAAATCCCTCTTGTGGCATATATTCAATTTCCTTTTCATTTAGCCAAAAACTCTGTGCCTCTCTTACCTCAAACAGTCCATACTGCGGATCTTTAAAAGAAAGATTTCTTTCCCCGTTCCACATCCATGTTTCACTGGATTTTATCATCTCTTCTTTAAAATTCTCAAAACTTCCAAATTCCCATTCAGAACCGCACTTCACTATGACAGCATGTCGTAATCCCTGAGAGATCAACTCTTTTTTTGTGTTTGCGCCACTCTGTGTAAGGGTCACTGGGTTAGCAAACCAAGCTCCCAGATATCCTTTGTCTGCCTTTGCAAAGAACCAATGTTCCATACACTCATAGGCATCGTATTCATAAGTAGGAGCATACGCATGAATATAATGTACAAGTTCCTTTGGATCTGTGTCAAACAACATAACTGTTACATTCTTGTAACGCTCGATCCATGGCATTGTACCATTTCCTGCCCAATAACTTGGACGATTTTCCCCGCTGAAAAGACGTTCACCTGGGTGATTGACATAGAAAATAGCCGCCTTCTTTTCTCCTAAAGCCACATTCATCAAATGTTGCTGATGTCCATGACGAAATGGCTTAAATCTGCGTACACCTGCTGTAAGGTAGTCTTTTGTTCGGAATGTATCAATTTTCAAACGCAAGATCCCCTGATCAATCTCCTGTGTCATACCTTCTCCGTCTCCTACCTGACACTCTTTATCAAATGCTGCCGGCTCATAATCACTGATCGCATACAGGCACACAGAACTTCCAAAAAATGTAAGATATCCCACTCCATAAGAGACCCAGTTGATAAAGTTTGTTTCTACCTGTATTCTGGTCTTAATAGTATTTTCATAGACACGTCCATAGGTAGAATTCATAACATTTCCGAAAGTATTGTAGGATACAATACGCATTGTAAAATCCAACGCTTTTTTTGCCATCTGGCGTATACTTTCATCTGGTGCGGCAAGATACAAAGTAAAAAATCCAATAAAATCAATCGGGATATAAGTAGCAGAATTCCACTCTGCATATCCATAACGGAAGAAAATAGAAAACCACTCTTCCAAGCGTTTCTTTCCAATCTCTTCCTGCATTCTTCCCATTTTTCCACTTTCTGTAAATATATCATCTGGATACAGATGTCCCCACAAGTACTGAGAAATATGGAACAAAAATGCATGGTTTTCACTAAAATACCACATGACATCATTTCCAGGTTCATCAATCCAATAGCGGAAATGGAGAACAGCCTGTCTGATCCTCTCTTTTTCCCCTTCTGTCAGATAAGATCCATAACGCATCTGTAATAAAGCAAGCGGCGCAAGGGAAAAATCTGCACAGTCTTCACGTGCTTCAATCTTCTTCAAACACATATCAAAAGACTCTTTTGCCTTTTGATCCATCTTTCCAATCACTTCCAAGGCAGAAATAATGGACTGCATTCCCATCTCTCCATTTTTATGAAGGAACTCTAATGCCTGATATTTTCTTTCAGATATCGTTTCCTTAGGCTTCATCTTTACTAAGTTTTCTGGAATGATCCCAACAAATAATTTACGCTTGATCAAGTATGGACCTACTTTGGCACACACCCATACATTTGACATTTCTATTGTACTTTTCTCAGTTTGAGAGTACACCAGATATTCCTCATCTTTTTTTGCCTCGATCTGTTTTAAAGACTCCAGACCTAAAATACCACCTGTCCCTGATGATCTTGAAGTAAAATATAACAGGATATTTTCTCCAAGAAGATTTCTATCGTAATGCAGGCGCACTTCACCTTTGGTATACATATCCTGTTCAAAATAACAAGAGGAAAGAAATGCTTCTGTCTTACGGATCTTTTCTGGATCTTCTTCCACTTCCACAATCCCTGTCAATGGCTGATCGCCTTTATACCTCAACTCGAAATAAAAGAAGACATCACGTTCGGCAAGCTCATCCGCATAGACTTTTATCTCGTTTTCTCCTGCTTTAAAATGAAGATTCACACGTTTGCATCCCGCAATGTTTCTGGTATAAGGCGCAAAACATTCCTGCAACTCTCCATTCACCCAGATCTTCACTCCACCACAAGTATAGATCTCAAATGGATACTCTCCTTCCTTCTCTACAGATACTCCGGCTTTTGCATTGATCCAAAAATGATGTGGTACATGGATAAAAGTGGACAGATCGATCCTGTTATTTTCAAATGGGAAATACAATTCCTCATATTCTCCATCATAACGCTCCGCTTTTTCAATCAGATTTTGCTTTAAAAATTCTTCTCTGACCGGATATACTACCTGTACATAAGACTCTTCCAGATTCACTTCTGCCTCAAATGCTCTCTTTGGAGAGTGAAATGGTGCTTTCTGCATCTTGGTCATGTGCCAACGGCTGATCGACTCATCGTATTGTATTGCATATTCCAGTTTCATAGTTTCCTCCATTATCTTTTGATGTATTTCCTTTGTTTTATAGTTTCCATGTTTCTATCTTTTACTGAATTCACTCTTTTCATCTCTCCTTTTATGAGAGAAAGGCAGAGTATAACATTAGTTTATACTCTGCCCTTGTAAATTTTCTTAATCAACAGGAGCGCTTATAAAAGCTCCTTCTCTTTTTTCATTATTCAGAAACTCCTGTCAAAGCTCCTGTCATTTCCTTAATTACGTAATCCATAATGCCATCAGAATCCATCTCTCCTGCGATCGCTCTGTCCATAGCATCACGGACTGCATTGCCCCAGTCCTCTCCACTGTGCTTATTTGCAATACTGGTATCATACTCAGGCTGTGCTATACTTGCATTGATCTCCATGTTGAAGATATCCAGACCTTCTACAGTATACTTCGGTTCGATACCTGCCTTACCTGGCAGATAGTTTCCTGTCTCACAGTACAGAGTATAGTTCTCTGGCTGATAGAACCACTCAAGGAACTGAACTGCTTCTTTCTCAACGCCTGTGCCATCCATTGCATATAACCAGTTACCACCCAGACATGTAGCAGGTTCTACTTCATATGGCATCAAAACTGGACACCACTCAAAATCTGTGATATTGTCAGAATAATCGTTCATTACCCAGTTTCCTGCAAGATGTGCAGCTACTGTACCAGTCTTAAATACATCCTGTGCATTCTCTGTACCAACACCTACAGATGCCTTGGAGATACCACCATCTTTATACATGTCTAAGATCATATCCAGACCTTTCTTGGTAGCCTCGCTGCGGAATGTCAGTTTTG
>CAJMNU010000016.1 GCA_905214855.1 uncultured bacterium
TGTCCCCTGGTGAAATCTATGTGGAAAGACAGGCTGGTTTTTCTCCAAAAGAAATATTTTATATCTGCAATAATGTATCAGAAGAAGAAATGCGTTATGCCATCGATCAGGGCGTTATCGTCAGTGTAGATTCTGTCAGCCAGTTGGAACAATTTGGTCGTCTTGCACCAGGACATGATGTAGCAATCCGTTTCAACCCAGGTGTTGGTGCAGGACACCATGAAAAAGTAGTAACTGCCGGCAAAAAAACAAAATTTGGTATCGATCCTGAATTCATCCCACTTGTCAAAGATATTTTGGCACGTTACAACCTTCATTTAATTGGGATTAACCAGCATATCGGTTCTCTTTTTATGACTGGTGATGCCTTTGTAAAAAGTATCGATTCTCTTCTTGAGATTGCTTCCCAGTTCCAGAATCTTGATTTTATCGATATGGGTGGCGGCTTTGGAATCCCTTATAAAAAAGAAGACGGTGAAGCACCTTTGGATCTGGAAGATCTTGGGAAAGCATTGGATCAGAAACTGTATGCCTTTGCCAAACAGTACGGCAAAATGGTCAAATTCAGGATTGAACCGGGACGTTATATCAGTGCTGAGAGCAATGTCATTTTAGGACAGGTACACAGCGTAAAACACAATCATGACAAAAAATTTGTTGGCTGTGATATCGGATTCAATGTTCTTGTCCGTCCTGTTATGTACGACTCTTATCATGGTGTTGAAATCTATCGTCCTGATGAGACATATTCTTTGGAAGATGAAAATGCTCCAGAAGAAACCGTTTCCATTGTCGGAAATATCTGTGAAAGTGGTGACATTCTTGCCAAAGACCGTGTTCTTCCTCCAATCAAAGAAGGGGATATCTTAGGTGTACTGGATGCTGGCGCTTATGGATTTACAATGAGTTCTAACTATAATAACCGTCTTCGTCCAGCTGAGATCCTCATCCGTGAGAACGGAGATGTTGTCCTCACCAGACGCAGAGAAAAACTGGAAGATCTGGTAAAAGATTTTATTCCATTAGATCTGTAATCCCACCTCATCTGCCTGTTTGTTTTTAGGAACAGAAGTTTTTATGGTATTATTGACAAAAAAGCAGTCTGATGTTTCACTCCCATTCGGTAGGAGTGGAACAGTCAGACTGCTTCTTTTTCTATCTTTAAAATCCTCGTATTGCATCCTGCTCATCATCTATATTTTTTCGAATAGAGCGGATCACCACATAGTATCCCACATTTTCCCTAATTTCCACATACACCCGATCATTCACTTTATGCCCTAAGATTGCCTTTCCAAGTGGAGATTCTGTGCTGATCTTGCCGTTCAAAGAGTTTCCACGAATGGAAGTCACCAGTTTATATGTTTCCACCTCATCATCATCTTCCATATACAATTCCACAATATTATTGATTCCAACTTCGTCCTCTTTTGAAGTATCTGAAATAATGATCGCTGTCCGAAGCATATTTTCTAAGTAACGGATTCTGCTCTCATTTCTATTTTTCTCTTTTTTTGCTGCATAATACTCAAAATTCTCACTCAGATCTCCCTGTGCTCTTGCTTCTTTTACAGCCTCGATCGCTTCCTTTCGAACTACCAACTTGCGATGTTCAATCTCTTCCTCGATCTTTTTTACATCATTTTTCGTCAAACGCTCTCTCATATTCTGTCATCGCTTCCTTCCACAACTTTATAATTCTTTCTTTTTTCCTCTCTTTTCAGATACTCTGCAAGAGAATTGCGTGGTTTTTTCTGCTTATCCAGATGTTCTTCCTGAATCTGCTGTTTCACCAGTTCCACTTCCTCTTTCAAACCTTTTGCAGACATTCTCTCAGCACCCTGACCAAAAATAATGATCTGCTCCAATCCGTCTGAAGTTGCCACAGTGACCCGATACTTACGCCCGATCTCATGTACCACCTTCTCAATATACTGGTCTGCTGTCTCTGCTTCTTTTGTATATACAACATCAATATTGTGATAACGCACCACTTCTCTGGTATGTCCTTTTACCTTATATGCATCAAATACCAAGATCAGACGACATTTCTTATATCCCTGATAATTGCACAAAATATCCATGAGATGTGCTCTTGCCGCATCGATATTGACATCAGCCAGAGCTTTTAACTCTTCCCATGAAAAGATGATATTATATCCATCTACTAAAAGATATTCTTCTATAGGTTCTGACTTGTTCCATTCCACCTTTTGCTCTTTCTTTTGAGGTGTGATCACTCTTGCAGGCATAGACTGCTCTCTCTTGGAAACACCATATGTCCTCACAAAAATCTCTTCCAGTTCTTTGTCTTCTTTTCCAAAAGCGGTATTTCTGCGTCCATCTGGCATTACAGTCCTCTGGTTCTTCACTTCACTTGCTACCTGTGCCTTAATCCTCTCATCCTCTTTTCTTTTTGCCTCTGCTGCCTTCATAAGTTCTATTTCCAAAGATTCCTGTGCTGTTTTTCTTGCCACATCATCTCCAGTATCGGAATAGGCTTCCAGATGCATATAATTTTCCACCTCATCCCATTTGACTACAAATCCTGCCCCATGTGCACAGAACACAGAACCAGTTGGATTGTCCAGATCCATTTCTGAGTCGTATCCTGCCGCTTCGATCACTTCGTTGGCATTATGGCATGGTTCATATCCTTTTAAATTACAGGTAAGCCGTCCGCGCCCTTTTGTGTAAGAAGTCACTTCTGTCTGATATCCCCTCATCTTGGCAACCGGAGCGCTCCCCTCTACCACAGCAAATTCCCCTTCTATCATAGGTGGAGTAAAATTTCCTGACATCCGCTGTATATCTGTCAACGCTCGCCCCACCATATCAGATGGAATTTCCAGATGAAATGCATAATATGGCTCTAAAAGAATAGACTCTGCTTTTTTCAGCCCTTGCCTCACCGCTCGATATGTCGCCTGTCTAAAATCGCCTCCCTCTGTATGCTTTAAATGGGCACGCCCTGCAACCAGTGTGATCTTCATATCCGTAATTGCAGCACCTACAAGAACTCCTCTGTGTTCCTTTTCTTCCAGATGCGTTAAAATAAGTCTCTGCCAGTTCCGATCCAGCAAATCCTCACTGACATTCGTGTCAAATTGAAGACCGCTTCCTCTCTCTGCCGGTTCCATCCACAAATGTACCTCTGCATAATGGCGCAGCGGTTCAAAATGTCCTACTCCCTCTACAGGAGCTGATATTGTCTCTTTATAAACAATATTTCCAGTACCAAACTCTACCGCAACACCATAACGCTCCAAGATCAATGCTTTCAAAACCTCAATCTGTACCTCTCCCATCAGCTGTGCATGAAGTTCACCAAGTTCTTCATTCCATACGATATGAAGCTCTGGCTCTTCCTCCTCAAGCTGTCTCAATTTGGTCAGCATATTGTGAGCATCACATTCTTGTGGAAGTTGGATCTGATAACTGAGAACTGGCTCCAGCAAAGGAGAGGCAGACACTGGTTCCAATCCCAATCCCTCTCCTGGATGCGTCTGGCTCAAGCCTGTTACTGCACAGATCATGCCTGCTGGTGCTTCATTTACTGTTTCATATCTGCTGCCTGAATATACACGGATCTGGTTGACTTTTTCCTGCCACTCTCCTTGTGTGCCCTGTCCGCTAAGAAGCGTCTTCACACTGAGTTTCCCACCAGTGATCTTCATATAAGTCAGACGATTTCCCTGATCGTCCCTTGCTATCTTAAACACTTTTGCTCCAAATGTATCTTTGTAAGAAGGCGGCTGCATATATCGTTCCAAGCTATGCAGAAATTCTTCCACACCCAACAATTTCAATGCAGATCCAAAATAACATGGATATATCTTTCGTTCTTGTATCAATTTGGTGATCTGTTCCTCATCCACCAGATTACCTTCTAAATACTGTTCCAGCAATGCCTCATCACACATCGCAACATTTTCCATCCATGTTTCTATATCCTGCCCTGCTGTAAAATCTACACAGTTTTCGCTTAATCTCTTTTTCACATCTTCCAGTAATTTCTTCGCATCTGTCCCTGACTGATCCATTTTGTTTATAAACAAAAATACTGGAATGTGATATCTTGAAAGAAGATGCCAAAGTGTCTCTGTATGTCCCTGCACACCATCTGCTCCATTGATCACCAAAATGGCATAGTCCATAACTTGAAGAGATCGTTCCATCTCTGCTGAAAAGTCTACATGCCCCGGAGTATCCAATAATGTGATCTCCAGATCTCCTAAAGAAAAAACGGCCTGTTTGGAAAAAATGGTGATTCCTCTGGCACGTTCCAATTCATGTGTATCTAAAAATGCATCTTTATTATCTACTCTTCCTAATTTTCGTATTTTCCCGCTCAAATACAACATGCTCTCAGATAATGTCGTTTTTCCGGCATCTACATGAGCCAAAATTCCTACTGCTGCTCTTTTCATCTTCATTTACCTGCTTTTTTTGTTTCTTTCTATTTTTTCTTTCATTTTTTCTTTTCTCTTACTCTGTTCTATTTGCTATTTTTTATTATAGCATCCCATTTAGCTCAGGTCAAAGGCAGAAACATATACAAAAGACAGGAACTTGCGCCCCTGCCTTTCTTTGTATGCAATATAAAGAAGATGTCATAGTAAATTATATTCTACAGGATTCTGTGATTCTTCACTTCTCCTGTATCATGGAACTCTGTCCATTCACAAACATTCACTGCATGGTCTCCGATCCTCTCCAAATATTTTGCGATCATCAAAAGATCCACCATTTTGTCCTCATTTCCCTGAACAGTTCTTAGCATCTGGACAATCTCATTCTTTGCCTGATTAAAATAATCATCAATAATATCATCCTGCTTTTCTACTTTTTTTGCCAGAAGAATATCTTTTTTAATAAAGGCTTCAATTGCTGACTGTAGCATCTCCTGTACACTCTCTACCATATTTGGCAATATCTGTATCATTGTCTCTGATTTCTTATCATCCAAATGCAGCACCAATTCAGCAATATCCGCTGCATGGTCTCCAATACGCTCCAGATCTGTTACAACTTTCAATGCCATAGAAATATGTCTCAAATCTTTTGCTACTGGCTGCTGACGCAGCATCAGGTTCAGACACTGTGACTCAATGGATCGCTCCATATCGTTGATAGCACGGTCATTCTGAATGATCTTCATGGCAAGAGCCCGATCATTGCTTTCAAATGCTTTCATTGTCTGCTGAATGCTGTCTGCCACATTTCTTCCCATCTCTATAAGATCTTCATTTAACTGCTTCAGTTCCTGCTCAAAGCTAATTCTCATTGTCATCTTTACCTCTCCCTCCTGCTCTCTATTACAAACATAATCTATCAACCAAAACGTCCGGTGATATAATCTTCTGTCTTCTTATCCTTTGGTCTGGAGAACAGTTCTTCTGTTGGGGCATACTCTACAACCTCTCCAACTAAGAAAAATGCTGTATAATCTGCGATACGGGTTGCCTGCTGCATGTTATGTGTCACAATGGCAACAGTATAATCCTTTTTCAATTCTCCCATCAGATCTTCTATTTTCAGGGTAGAGATCGGATCCAGCGCAGAAGTTGGTTCATCCATAAGAAGTACCTCAGGTTCTACTGCAAGTGCCCTTGCGATACAGAGTCTCTGCTGCTGACCTCCAGATAGACCAAGTGCTGATTTTTTTAGTCTGTCATGCACTTCATCCCAAAGTGCTGCTCCCCTCAGACTCTTCTCCACAATATCATCCAGTTTCGCCTTGTTTTTAATCCCGTGAACCCTTGGACCATATGCAATATTATCATAGATACTCATTGGGAAAGGATTGGGCTGCTGAAATACCATACCTACCTTCTTACGGAGCAGTGTGGTATCTGCCTTAGGATCATAAATATCCTCTCCATCCAACAGTACTTTTCCGTCAATCTTCACATTTGGTACAAGATCATTCATACGATTTAATGTCTTCAGATATGTTGATTTGCCGCATCCGGATGGTCCGATAAATGCCGTGATCTGTTTTTCATATAAATCCAGTGATATGTTCTTTAACGCATGATTACTTCCATAATATAAATTCAAATCCTTTGTGGAAATTTTTGTTTTCATTGTTTTGGACTCCTCCATTTTTATCATTCACAACTTTCATAACTGACTATTTCAGCTTTGTCGCATCAAAACGATTGGTAATGTAATGTGTCAAAAGGTTGATCCCCAGAACCAAGAGTAAAAGTACTACAGCAATACCAAATGCCTGATCGTACTTTGCTTTCTGCATGGATAAGTACAGCTGAATCGTCAATGTACCGCTGGACTCAAACAATTTGGAAAACAGATTTTTGGGAAGCTGGAATCCACTTCCTGCGGTAAATAACAGAGCTGCTGATTCTCCTACAATACGTCCTATAGATAAAATGATTCCAGTCAGGATTCCTGGTGCTGCACTTGGCAGTAAAATAGTGCGGATCATATACCATTTGGAAGCACCGATCCCCAATGCCCCATGTCTGTAACTATCAGGGACTGTCTTTAATGCTTCCTGTGTATTTCTTGTGATCAATGGCAACACCATGAGCATCAATGTGAAAGAACCTGTTAAAACAGAATATTTTAATTTTAGTACTGTTCCAAAAAATACCATACCAAAGAGACCAAAGATAATGGATGGGATACCAGAAAGTATCTCTGTTGTAAATTCGATCATCTTGACCAATTTTCCCGGTTTTGCATATTCATTCAGATAGATCGCAGATCCAACGCCGATCGGAGTCACCACGATCAATGTCACTACAATGATATACAATGTATTTACGATATTTCCCAGAATACCAAATGTTCCTTTTCTTGCACTCTGCACGGTGGAAAGAAATTCCCAACTCAACTGTGGAAATCCCTTTGCAAATACATAGCCCATGATTCCAACTAGGATCACAATGGAAATGCCGGCAGCCAGATTGATCAAAATACTTAAAATCCGATCTGATACCCGAATTTTTTTATGATAAATACTATTGTCAGTCATTTTCCACTCCCCCTTTCTGGAATAAACGTGTCAGTACTGTATTGATCAACATGATAAAAATAAACAAAACCAATCCAATTGTAAATAATACTTCACGATGCAGTCCCTGAGAATATGACATTTCTGCAACGATTGCTGTTGTAAGGAAACGCACCGAATTAAATGGCAGTGGAACATTGACGGAACTTCCGGAAACCAGTGTGATCGCCATTGCCTCTCCAATTGCCCTGCCACACCCTAAAACGATAGCTGTGATAATACCGGATTTTGCCGCTGGAAGAATCACTTTAAAAATAGTCTGCATATGTGTCGCTCCCAATGCCAAAGAGGCGCTTTTTAAGTGTTTGGGAACTGCCCGTATTGCAGATTCGCTAATATTGATCACAGTCGGCAGAATCATCAAAGCTAAAACCAAGACAGCTGATATCAGATTTGCCCCACCTGTAAATTGATGAGTGGAAGAACCAGCAAAAATTTTAAGTTCTAATTTATACATCAAAGGATTTAAGATCAGGATTCCCAAAAGTCCATATATTACAGACGGAATACCTGCAAGAAGTTCTACAGCAGGTCGTACGATCTTTGCCACTTTAGGATGTGCTGTCTCTGCCAAAAAAACAGCAGTAAGCACACCGATCGGAACACCAATCAAAATGGCAAAGAATGTACCTACAATCGATGTCAGAATAACATACAGGATACCAAATGACGCAGGATCTCCTGTCGGTTTCCATACTGTACCAAATAAAATTTCTAAAATCCCCACTTTAAACAGGGCAGGTGTTCCACTGATGATCATATACAGTGTGATCGATAAAACTGCCAAAACCGCCAGAAAACCACATGCGGTAAAAATATATTCTGCTATGCGTTCCACTGTAGAACGTTTCTTTTTATCTGACAAGACAGAAAAGCTCTCTCCTTGTTTCGTTTCCTGCATTGCTTTTCGTTCCTCCATTCATGTACGTAAAAATAGGGAAGCTGTTTTCTTATCTGACAGCTCCCCTGTATTCTCAAGACTTACTCTACTGTAACCAATCCTACAGACTCTACCAGCTCTGAACCTTCCTCAGAATATACATAATCAAACAGGGCTTTTACCAACTCGTTCTGATCTGCAACTTCTCCCTTTGTAGCCATAACAAATGGACGGCTCAGGAAATAACTTCCAGATTTGATATTTTCCTCATTGGCTTCTACTCCACCTAAATTCAATGTCTTTACAGTATCATCAATAACATCCAGAGAAACATACCCGATCGCTCCTGGAGTAGATGCTACCTTTGCCATTACTGCACCAGTGGAATCCAACTCATTTGCATATTTACACTGATCTTCCAGTTTCAAGATTTCCTCAAATGCACCTCTTGTACCAGAACCTGCCTCACGTCCTACTACTACGATTGGCTGGTCGGAACCACCAAGATCTTTCCAGTTATTGATAGAACCATTATAAATTCCAGTCAATTGCTCTTTGGTCAGATCAGATACACTGTTGGAAGTATCAGTTACTACTGCAATACCATCAATTGCTACGATATTTTCTACAGCACCTTTCTCTTTTTCTTCATCTTTCAGACTTCTGGAAGAATTACCGATATCACTCTGTCCGTTTAAAACTGCCTCCACACCTGCGGATGATCCTGTGAACTCTGCCTGTACTGTAACGTTTGGATATTATTCCATAAATACCTCAGCCAATGCATTAGCGAATTTTTCCATAGATGTAGATCCTGCCATTGTGATAGAGCCGGACAAATCTGCGCTAGCCTCTGTTTTTGCTTCTGTTGTTGCAGCTGCTGTCGTTCCTGCTGTGGTAGCTGCCTCTGTAGCAGCTTTGGTTGTGGTTTCTGCAGCTGTTGTGGTTTCTGTAGAACTTCCACATGCACTAAGACTCCATGCCATCACACCTGCTGCCGCAATTGCCCATAATTTCTTTACTTTCATAATACTTTCCTCCTAAAATATGTACCAATTTATTTTTTCTGTTTTTCAGTTACTCCCTTTCTTTCTGACATGGTTCATTATAAGAGAAAAATTTTTTTCTTTCTATCCAGTTATGGTCAAAGCTATGTAAAGTTTATGTAAGTTTTTTGTTCTTATTTTTTCACTTTTTTCATATTTTTTCGTACAACGAATCTTAAAATCAAACGCTTTTTATATCCCTCCTTCCTGTTTCCACGCACACATGCCTTATATCTCCCCTAACATAATTTATTGCCATTTTACTGTCATCTGCTGCTTACGGGCAGCATCTCTTGGTATCTCTCCTAACACAGTTTGTTTCCATTTGCATTCAGCTTAAATCTACATCCCAATGTTTCTGCTGCTCTGCGACACATCAGCATACGCTGCAAAAATATTTCAAAATAGTCCATTACTGTACACATTGTATCATCCAGTTCAACATCTACCTGAACGATCTTCTTTTCTATATCTACTATCATCTTCGTGGAAAGTGCTGCATAGTTGACCCTGTCATGGATATCAAATGCTGCTGTCACCTGATTTCTGACACGATTTCTTCTAACATCTGTCTTGTCGGCAAGAATAAGAGCCGCAGATACCCGATCCACTGCCGTACCTGTCGCTTCATCATGATTGCCGATCGCAGCCATAATAATAGACACATCCACCAGTGGCATCCCCAGATCTTTTAGGATCTCATATGCCAAAATAGCCCCACTATGAGCATGATCATGGCGATTTACACTATTACCTATATCATGCATATATCCGGCAATACGTGCAAGTTCTACTTCATGTTCCTCACACCCCATTGCTGCCAGAATCTGTCCTGCTTCCTCTGCTACTTTTGCAGCATGTTTTCTGGAATGTTCTGTATATCCCAAGACAGCCAATACACTATCACCTCTCTCAATTAAGGTATTAATTTCTTCATTTTCCCTGATCTGGCGATATGTTACTGTTTTTTTGCTGCCTTTTGTCTGCTCTGCCATTTCTGTTATCGTTTTTTTCTCATTCTCAGTTTCCTTTGTCAATTCTTTTATTTTATTGGATTCTTCTTTTTTATTTTTTGCCATATTCTTTTCTACCTCTCTGCCAAATTTTCCATATATTTTATATTGTAGCTCATTTTTCTCTTTTCTTATACAATAGTTTGGTAAAGAATATGCAAATTTTTCATTTTCCCAAATGGAGCTGTTTCTTCAGATGTATCCTATTTCAAATTCAAATAAAATATATACAAAAAAACCTCCCAAGACCGAAGTCCTGAGAGGTTCGAATTTTTTTGAAATTGTACGTTCTGAAACGTATGATTAACGTTTGGAGAACTGTGGAGCACGACGAGCTGCTTTGAGACCGTATTTCTTTCTTTCTTTCATACGTGGATCTCTTGTCAGGAATCCAGATTTCTTTAATACTGGTCTGTACTCAGCATCTGCCTGTACCAGTGCTCTGGAAATACCATGACGGATTGCACCAGCCTGTCCTGTGAAACCACCACCATGAACATTTACCAAAACGTCAAATTTGTCAAGTGTCTCTGTAGCTGTCAGTGGCTGACGAACAACCAGCTTCAGGGTCTCAAGACCAAAATACTGATCGATGTCTCTTTTATTAATTGTAATGTTACCGGTTCCCGGTACCAGATATACTCTTGCGATAGATTTTTTTCTTCTTCCAGTTCCGTAGAATTTTGTGTTAGCCATTGTAATATCCTCCTTCCAGACCTAAATTAAAATGTTAAAACTTCTGGTTTCTGTGCTGCCTGCTCATGGTTCAGGCCTGCGTAAACATGTAATTTGTCATACATGCTTCTTCCCAGAGGTCCTTTTGGAAGCATTCCCTTAACTGCTAACTCAACAACCTTCTCCGGCTTCTTTGCCAGCATCTCTTTCAATGTAGTCTCTTTCATACCGCCTACATAGTCAGAGTGGTTGTAATAAATCTTCTGATCCAACTTCTTGCCTGTTACCTTTACCTTATCTGCATTTACTACGATTACATAGTCACCGCAATCGATGTGTGGTGTAAAGATCGGTTTGTTCTTTCCTCTCAAAACTTTAGCTACTTCAGAAGCCAAACGTCCTAATGTATATCCTGTAGCATCCACTACGTACCATTTTCTCTCAATCGTTGCTGGACTCGCCATAAAACTCTTCATTGGTCAACCTCCTGTTAAAATCAATGTTCTACAAAGACTGCTGAATGATTCTATAAAAAGGCTTTCCGGGGCATGGTAAGCGCTTTTTTCTTTAATTCACAGTTGTCACAGTTATACATTATAGTACACTAGTCCAGACGTGTCAACCACTTTTTCCTTATAAAACAAGGTTTTTTCACAGTTTTCCACATTTTCTGAAAAAACTGCGCCCCTTATCCACAAAGCCTGACTTTTTTACACATTTTACTTTCCCATTTCATTGGGAATCGTGTTTTTAGTCCAGAACCATCTTAGTCTCTGCTCTCTCCAGATCTTTACCTGTTCTCCAACGCTGCTTTTTAAAAGTACCTTCCAAACTGTATTTTCCTCTTCTTCTGAGCATGATTCCATTGGATAATATCCATATCGACTGCCTTCTTTCATCTGCCCCGTCACATCCAGAATATAAATCAGATCAGCTCCGTTCCTTGCCGCCTGATGGACTACCCTCTGCACCAGCCTGTCAAATTCTTCTTTCTTACACCGTTCAATTGCCAGATATGCCTTTTTTTCCTTTTCAATCTCCTTTTGATACAGGCAATAACTCCAATTCTCGTTCTGCCCGCAAAGTTCGTCTGAAAGTTCTTTTTCATACTCTAAACTAACAAGTGTCAATCCTCTTGCTGGTGCCTTAGGTCCTGCTGTCTGCCGGTTTCTTGAATCTAAAATCTCTTTGACATGCTCTGGAGGATATACCCCCATTCCTACCTTCATCAAAGTTCCTGCAAGAATCCTTACCATATTATACAAAAAACCATTCCCACTAACCCGAATCCGTATGATATCATCCTCATCACGCCATACCTTCAGACTGTATACTGTTCTCACGGTATCTTCTGCCTGATGACCAGCAGAACAAAAACTCTGAAAATCATGTTCTCCTACAAGATAAGCTGCTGCCTGATTCATCTTTTTTTCATCCAAATGGAAATAACAAAAATGTGCATACAGACGCTTCGTTGGCACTTCCAGTCTTCGATTTAATATCTGATACTCATATGTCTTTACACAGTTCTGTTTCCTCGGATGAAAATCCAGAGGAACTTCCTCTGAGTGCTGTATGCGGATATCTTCCGGCAAACGCTGATTTAAAGCAAAACAGATCTTATCTCCCGGAATTCTGCTCTCTGTGTCAAATACAGCAACATTTCCAAGTGCATGAACTCCAGAATCCGTTCTACTTGCCCCAATTACCTGAATTGGTTCTTTCAAAAGCTCTGAAAGTTTCTTATTCAACACTTCTTCAATCGTCACACCATTAGGCTGCAGCTGCCATCCACAATAATTTGTGCCATCATATGCCACAACCAACTTTATTCTTTTCATTGTTTTTATGTCCTCTCAAATGATCTGTCTGATCGTTGCCCTATCGTTTTCTTCTGCTGTTTTGCTGTTATTTTACTATTGTTTTGCCGTTCTTCTGCTTTTCTTCTGCTTTTTATATCCCAGCATCTTTCCAAGAGAAATCTATTATCACAACACTTTTCTCAGAGAGAGCTGCATATCACACTATCTTTCCCAAAGCAAATGTCAATATCAAATAGAACGCATATACCAAATATGCGCTATAATCTCTCTTTTCATAACGCAAAGGCTTCATTTTTGTTCTTCCATCTCCGCCACGATAGCATCTTGCTTCCATCGCCATTGCGAGATCTGTCGCCCTGCGAAATGCTGAAATAAACAATGGCACTAACAGAGGAACCATATTTTTTGCCTTCTGGACCAGATTTCCACTCTCAAAATCAGCTCCTCTTGCCATCTGCGCCTTCATGATCTTGTCCGTCTCCTCCACTAAAATAGGAATAAAGCGCAGTGCAATCGACATCATCATAGCAATTTCATGTACTGGAACTTTAATAACATTCAAAAAAGCCATGCTTTTTTCCAAACCATCTGTCAGTTGGTTAGGTGTTGTGGTCAAAGTCAAAACAGAAGAACCTACCACCAGATAGATCAGGCGAAGTCCCATAAAACACGCCATCTTTATTCCTTCTTTGGTAATCTTTAAAAAACCAAACTTCCACAAAACTTCTCCGTCTGTTAAAAAAAGATTGAAGCTGACACTGATCAGCAAGAGAAAAACAATCGCTTTCAGCCCTTTCAGCATAAATTTTAAAGGAACTCTTGAAAGCTGAATTACAGCTGCCAAAAATACAGTTGCAGCCAGATATACCCATATATTGTCTGCAAGAAACAGTGATATAATAAAAACCAATGTCCCAAATAGTTTAGTTCTTGGATCCATTCGGTGAAGAAGGGAATCTATAGGATAGTATTGTCCAAGTGTAATATCTCTTAACATGTTTCCCTCCCCAGAATTCTTAAAATTTCTGTTTTTGCCTCTTCTATTGTTGTAATATCCTCATCAATGGGAATACCTGCATCTCTCAGACCATGTACCAAATATGTGACTTGAGGTGCTGCCAGTCCAATCTCTTCCAGTTCTTTATAATGTCTAAAAACTTCTCTTGGTGTTCCGTCAAACACCTTTTCACCATGATTCATTACCATAAGACGATCTACATATTTTGCTACATCCTCCATACTGTGGGAAACCAAAATGATCGTCATATGATGTTCTTTGTGAAGTTGTGCCACCCGATCTAAAATCTCATCTCTTCCCTTGGGATCAAGACCAGCCGTTGGTTCATCCAAGATCAATACATGTGGTTTCATCGCTAATACACCAGCGATCGCCACACGACGTTTCTGACCACCAGAAAGTTCAAATGGAGATAATTCATAGAAACTCTCATCCAATCCTACCATGGAAAGTGCTTTCTTTGCATTCTCCTCCACCTCTTCCTTACTCCATCCCATGTTTTTAGGACCATAACACACATCTGAAAAAACATCCACTTCAAACAATTGATGTTCCGGATATTGAAAAACCAGCCCTACTTTGCTGCGCAATTTTTTCATATCATATCCGTTAGCATAGATATTTTCACCTTCAAACTCCAAAATCCCACCAGTAGCACGTATTAATCCGTTCAAGTGCTGGATCAAGGTGGACTTGCCAGAACCTGTATGTCCGATCAGACCAACAAACTGCCCTTCTGGAATCTCAAAACTGACATCTTTTAAGGCGTGCTGCTCAAAAGCAGTTCCTGCACTATATACATAATTTAATTTATCGGCTCTCAGTACTGTCATCTCGCAGCCTCCCTCAGCATTGGAATGATCACTTCAAAAAACTCCTCTTTCGTCAGGATTCCATCTGGCAGATCTCCCCCTGCCTTTTTTAGTTCGTATGCCAACTCTGTCACCTGAGGCACATCCAAACGATAGGACTTTAATTTTTCCACTTGAGAAAATACTTCTTTTGGAGTTCCGTCCATCACAATCTTTCCGTCATCCATTACCACCACACGGTCAGCATTAATAACTTCTTCCATATAATGTGTAATTAAAACTACTGTGATCCCCTCCTGACAGTTCAGATCGTGTACAGTCTGAATGACTTCTCTCCGCCCATTGGGGTCTAACATTGCAGTCGGCTCATCCAAAATAATGCATCTTGGTTTCATTGCCATCACTCCGGCAATTGCCACACGCTGTTTCTGACCACCAGAAAGTTTATTGGGTGATTGCAGACGATATGCAGTCATCCCAACTTTTTCCAATGCGTGATCTACACGCGCCCATATTTCTTCTGTAGGAACACCAATATTTTCTGGTCCAAATCCTACATCTTCTTCTACTACATTTCCAATAATCTGATTATCTGGATTCTGAAATACCATTCCAGCATTTTTCCTGATCTCCCAGAGATTGTCCTCTTGTGCGGTATTCATTCCCGCCACCAAAACCTCTCCCTGTGTTGGCAATAAAATGCCATTCAAATGTTTGGCAAATGTCGATTTTCCAGAACCATTGTGACCCAAAATCGCTACAAAACTCCCCTCTTCAATCTCTAAAGAAAGTCCGTCAATCGCCCGTGTCACTCCTTCAATTTTTTCTTCTTCATCTCTTCTGATATATTCAAATACCAGTTTGGCTGCCTTTATAATTCTCATGCCTGCCACAAACCTTTCTTATTTAACCACAGGATCTCTCCCATGCCAGATGCATCGGCTTACGCCTGACACTCTATGGGATTCAATTGTAGAAGAAAAAAAACTTCCCGTCAAGACTCTGGACAACAAAAAAGACAATCCCTCACTTTTCTAAAGAGGAATTGCCCTTCTATCATAATTTAATGCAGTTTCATTATTTTACTGGTCTTTTTGGACGACTGGAGCAGCCAATCCCTACGCCTCCCTGTCCTATATGGCAACAAAGGCTGAGTGGCAGCGGAGTACAAAGTATCTCCATTCCCGGAAATGCTTCCTTGATCTCTTCTACCCACTTCTCTGTCTCTTCATCTGATGTACTGGTAGCTGCCATCAAATAAAGCTCTCCTGCCTCATATGCTTCCTTAAAATGTCCTTCGATCTCCTGATGCATTGCTTCGATCATCGTTTTTTTTGCTTTGTGAAATCCTCTGCATTTCTTATATGTATCCAGTTTACCCACATCAAAACGTAATACCGGTTTGATGTTCAAAAGATTTCCCAAAACCTCTGCAGCCCCTGAAATCCTTCCTCCTTTTTTCAGATACTCTAATGTTTCTACAGCGACATAAATCACCATATCTTCCCTGCCGCTTTCCAAAATTTCTCGGATTTCTTTTGCACTGTATCCTTCTTCTATCAGCTCCATAGCATCCAAAACAGAACGATACATAGGTGTGGATACACGTCCCACATCCACAACAAACACACGTCCCTCATATGGTTCATCCTGTGCAAGAGCCACAGCTGACATATAAGAACCACTCAACCCGCTGCTCATTGGAATATAAACAAGTTCATCAAATTTTTCAAGAGCCTGATCCCAAAGTTCTAAAACAGCAGCAGGAGACGGCTGTGAAGTTTTTACATCTGCTCCTGAACTCATCTTTTCAAAAAACTGTTCTCTGGACAATGTCACATTTTCATAGCAACATATATCATCTACATAAAATGGCATAGGAAGCATCATAACTCCCAAGCGTTCTGCTTCTTTCACATCAATTCCACTATTGCTGTCTGTTGCGATTCCAATTTTCCCCATATTCAAAATCCTTCCGTATCTTTTGACAATTTTGCCTTCTCGTGTTACTGTGTGTATATCCCCCACTAAGATACTTTTTTAAGACGCAGGCTGTAATACAAAGTTGATTGCATAGCAGAGCAGCAACAACTTCCTGACCTTTTCTCTCCAGTATCATATTATGTAGAAATGTAACATTAATTTTACGGAGCGTCAATATTTTCGTCCTTGGACGTAACAATATAGCCTGTTTTTGTAACTCGATCAAACTTACCAAGGAGAAATATGAACCTATGAATCCTGACAATTCCAATCCTTTAGATATAAACTGCACCAGTCATATCACGCAATCTGCTGATCAGACAAAATTAGAACGTCTCCGCCGTTCCAATCAGGTTTCCAATAGCCTGACACGTGAATCCATACAGACAGCCCTTCTCTATCTTATGACACAAAAACCATTTCATCAGATCACGATCACAGAACTGGTCCGCCGTGCTGGCGTATCCCGCACTGCTTTCTATCGCAATTATGCGGTAAAAGAAGATATACTGGAAGAGATCAGCAACCATTTTATTCTCACCCTATCTGAATCTTTGATAAGCAAAGAGTATCAGGATAATGATTATGCATGGTATCTTCATGTCTTCCAGTCTTCCAAAGAACGTGCTGACATCTTTCGTCTTCTCATACAGGCTAACATTCCCAAAAACAGCCTGTCCAAAGTGGAATCCATCTTGGAAACCATACGCCCATCCTCTTCTGTGACGGAACATTACCGCACACTTGCACTGGAAGGCGCTTTTATCAATATTTTAATCAATTGGATCTTGCATGGCACAAAAGAAAGTGCAGAATATATGGCAGCATTTTGTGCCCAGACACTTATTTTTCCAAAAAAAGAAGGACTTCCTCCTGACACACTCTAAATAAGGTGTGTCAGTGAAATCCCTCTTTTATATCTTATTATTTATGATAAGTGATATCCTATGATACTAGAAACAAACGACATGAACTATAAAATCATGTTCTATCTCCGTTTTATTCTATCATAGCTCCAGATGCATCCAAGGCATATTGACCATCAATTACTGTATTAAATGCCATAGTACCATCTTCATAAAAATAGTACCATTTTCCATTGATCTCTTTCCAGTCTGATGTCACAGCTCTTCCATTTTCCATAGCATAATACCACTTTGCCGGTCCTGCCTGCTGCCACCCTGTCTGCATTCTTCCGTCAGAATCCAGAAAATACGTTCCATCCTCTAAAACCAGTGTTCCCGTCTGCATCACACCATTCTGGTCCAGATAATACCAGATTCCATTGATCTGTCTCCAGCCTGTCTGCATGATGGCATCCGTTCCAAAATAATACCAATCGCCTGAGATCAACTGCCAACCATACGCATACTGTCCATTTTCCAGAATATATTTACGACCTTCCCTATAATTTTTCCAGCTTCCTTCACTGTCTCCCAAATCTTTTACATCCAATATGATATCATCTGAGAGTGTATACTCGCCTTCCCTATAGTAGTCTTTGTCATCCACGTCTACTGCTGATGCACACACTTCATAATAATAAGAATCCTCTGCCTTCACATAATCACTCAAATCCAATGATGTTGACTTTGTACGGATCGTACGAACATGATCTCCGTTTCTATATAGCTTTAATTTATACCCAGTGGCAAAATCTACTTTTTTCCAGACAGCCACACGGCTCTTTGTGCTGCTCCATCCTGCTTCTTCTGGACTTCCCAGCTGGATCACCGGATAATATTCTATCTTTATGACAAGTTCACCATCTTTGCCATTTGCAGACACCAAAGAACCATTCTCCACACGACAGCGACTCTTATAACTTTTAGAAGAGATTTCCTCTCCTAAACCACTCACTGTAACTGTCAATTTTACCTTCTTCCCCGGTTTCCACTTCTCTACACTCTTTTCCCATGATATATCTGTGATCTCTCCTCTGGAAACACTGATAGAAGGTTCTACAATCACATTTTCTTCATAATTGTCCTGTAAATAGACTCTCACCAAAGCTCCAGTCTCTGCCATACTGGTCATTCCCATCAGAATGCCTAAAATCATCAATAAAACACAAAACCATGTTCTTTTCTTCCACATATCTGAAATCCTTTCTATTCAACTCTTCGTCTACTTTACCCAGATTCCATTTCCGTCTACATAAAAGACATCATCCACATATGTATTCGTCACCATACGTCCTTCACCTAGAGTAAAATAATACCAGTTTCCATTGACCTGATTCCAGCCCTCATACATTTCCCCATTTGGAGCCATACAATACCAATTTCCATTGTGAGCATACCAGCCTGTCACCATCTTGCCGTCCTGATCAAATACATACCATTTGTTATTCAGATTCAGCCAGCCTCCATGCTGCATTCTTCCATCTTCATGATAATAATAGGTATGACCATCAATATCCTGCCAGCCCGTCACCATCTTGCCTTCTGCATTAAAGCGATACCATTCCTCTTTAATCTGTACACTGCTGTTCTTAGCGATCGTTCCATCCGGATATTTAAAATACCATTCATTATAACTTGAGATCCATCCCACCTGACTGTTCGGATCTGTCACCTCAGAAGGCGCAGCACCTGTGTAGATCTGATTCTGCTTGATCTCCAATTCGTCTGATTCAGACCAGCCGCTATTCTTAATATTCTTGCTCTGCTCTGATGCGATCGCCCTTACTTTAAAAGAATATGTTCCTGTTTCTGTCATATATGGATAGCATTCATGATAATTTTTCTTTAAATTTGATACTGTCTTAATAACAAAATTTCCTCGGTATATGCGAAGTTCATAAGATCCTGCCTGTTCCACCTTATCCCAACGTGCCAGTCCCCTAGTCGTCTCAGACCAGTACACATCAAATGGATCTTCAAGCTGACCACCCACTTGCTTTAAACCAATATTGATCACCAGAGTGTCCCTGTCTTTTCTGCTTGCTCCCAAGAATTCTGCGCCATCCACACTTACTTTGCTCTTGTCATATGAACCTGAAAAATAAGAATCTCCAAGTGCCATCAACGTCACCTTGACTTTAGGGACATCCCCCATCTCCCATTGATCATTGGATGGTTCTCTGCTCCAAACCGCATCTTCAATATCATACTTTGCATCACTCGGCACTCGCACATGTGCATCGTCTTCAAAATATCCCGTCGAAAGTCCAAAGGTAGATTCCCCATCTTCAATCTTTATATCGACTCTCAGCCTTATCCTCTGGATCACATCCTTTGAATCTGCATATGCCGGAAATGCCATGAAAATCATACACAGGCAGCACAGCCATATCAATATATTTTTCTTTTTCTTCATCGTCGTTTCCTCCTTATATTTTCATTATAAGCTCAAACACAAAAGGGGTCAACTTACGATATTCTTTCAAAAAAACAAAAAGGTCTACAGCAAGGAAAATCCCCCCTACTGTAAACCTGATTATTTTATCTTTGATCTTACAACGGATAAATTATACTAACTCTAATACAACTTCCATTGCGCCATCGCCCTTACGCTGACCGATCTTGATGATTCTTGTATAACCACCATTGCGGTTTGCATATTTTGGAGCGATCTCATCAAACAATTTTGCTGGTAAATCAACAGACTTTGTATTTTTCTTTCTTCCTGCTGCTTCTGTTGGAACGGATGTTACAGAGTACAGAACTTTTAACATCTGTCTTCTTGCATGCAGTCTGGAAGGTTTGTCTTTCTTGATTTCCTTCTGAACTTCATCATAAACGGTAACTTTCTTGCCGTCTTTTACT
>CAJMNU010000017.1 GCA_905214855.1 uncultured bacterium
AAATAAACCCACTTTGCCATAAGTATTTTTCCTCCTACACTTTGAGGGAACTCCCCCAAACACTTATCTTACAGATATACCCTATCTGTTTTCTGATATCACACCAAAACATAGCCTGCTTCTGCCATCGGCATCCGCCGTGCATCTCCAATCTCTCTTAAAAGCGGATCACACCTTTTCAATGGGCATTTCCTCTTCTCTCCTCTAAGATTGTCGTTGATGTAATATCTGACGATTATTATACCATAATTCTTGTTCTAGTAAAGGGTCAAATTGCAGTTTTTTGAAAAAAAATTGTACAAAATGTTGTAAAATCTCTTTGAAAGCGCTTTCATTTTACATCATTATTCATATATGCGGTTGCAATTCGTATATACGACTATTCATTTTGACATTTTTCTTTTTATTTTCCCTTCAAACGACTTCTTCCTCTTTTTTTCGTATCCGCCTTTCTAGTATCAGATGCTTCCCGTGTTCTCTTCACCGATAGCAATCCACACTCTCTCAATGTATTTTGTTTGATTTTTTTCTTCCTGCCCCTGCTGCGATTATTTGGGTCTGTTTTATTTTTTTGTATGTTATATTTTTCCATTTTTGATCTTTTTTTATTCACATATAAAACTGACCACAAAAAAATCAGCAAAGAAGCTACTGTGATCATTGCCCCTGTGATAAGACCAGGTGTGCGATACACCATATCAACAACATGATGTCCCTCATTCAAAAAAATTCCCATATACATTCCATTGCATTTTCTCACAGGCACTCTTTTCCCATCTACTTTTGCCTTCCATCCACTGCTATATGGCATACTAACACATAGGAAACGATCTGAAGACACAGTAATCTCTCCTTTTATCTGATTTCCCTGCAAAGTCGTATTCATATTTTCTTTTTTGAGTTCCTGTGCCTGTCTGCCAAATGTTTCTGTTGGAAGAGCATATATTTTTATATCATCCAGATGAAATGTTCCTGAAAATGGAATCGAAAGTTTCGCACTTTGACAGGTATCCATTCCGTTTCCAACAGCAACAAGATAATTTTTAAACTTTCCATCCCAAACGCTTAAATCAGAAGTAACATATATTTTCTTTCCTTCTTTTTCTTTTGGATCTGCAAAAAAATATATCAGTTCCTTTCCTGAACCATCTGTGTCGAAATTGCAGACTCTAAGATAAATCTCTGCGTTTTCTATGCCTTCCCACTCCAAAAGCAGGGTTCCTCCACCTTCTCCTACCTGAAGTGTCCCATTTTCTCTGTTCCATATAATATTGTCAGATTCTGTCAAAGTATAGGCGATCTCCTGCTCCTCAAACAGTAACATATCTCTCTTTGTGAGAAGTTTCTCTTCACTCTCACCAATCTCATCCAGAACAGCCGCCTGCATCATTGCCTGCTGTTTCTGTAATGCACTTAGATCATTCCATTCTTCTCTTGAAAGTATCTTCTGATATGTATATCCTAATGGCATTGCATAAGATGTTTCATACAAGATCCCATCTCCATTTTCTATCTTTTTCTCATATCCAAATGGAATCTGCATGCTGCTATCTGCCTCTGTGGCAAAATACCGCACAGATGCCAGACTCATCATAGAAGGTCTGTCTCCCATTCCATTATACCAATTTGGAAACTTAGAATCCGGATTTTCCAGACTTTTCATATACTCATAAACATCTTTACTCACAATACTAAAAAATGGGTTTGTTCCATAAATTCCGTTCAGCATCCCATAATTTGCTTCACTGATCGTATCCCCTTCTACTCTGTAAAATCCGCCCTTTTCCATCTCCTCTTTCATTTTTGCTTCCATAGGTTTTGTCATACTCTCCCACGCTGTACCAGAAAGCTGAAATTCATCTGTATAATGCATTCCCTCTTCTGCATACAGCCATGTAGATGACATGATACTTCCATACACAACACAGCCTAACATTCCTGCCTGACATAAAGGAATCCAGATCTGTCTCCCTCTTCTCTTTCTCACAGCAACGCTCACTGCCAAGAGACAGAGACTCACAATAACAATAACTGCTGTTTCTGTCACTCTGTCTTTTTCTGCCTGATAGAAAATGCATGCCATTCCCAAGAAAAAAGCATACAATCCAATCCTTTTTGGAGAAATTTCGTGTATTTTTTCAACCCCACGTGCCACAAGAAGAGCCACACAAAAACTGTACCCATATAGCCAGCGATGACTTACATAACTCAATCCATTCATCACATATCCCCCCAAAGGAATCCAAAGGATCAATGTAAGGATCAAACACCACCACCCAAGCCATCTGTCCTCCCTTTTTTTCTGGAACACATGCAAAAAGCCAAGAAAGAACACAGGCGAATATCCTAATACACACCAATAGCTTGCTGTATATTCTGGGAAAAAATAACCTGTCCAAAGTTCTTTATAAAATTCAGATGGATAGGCATACCAGGTATTGGAAAATCCAGATACCACTTCTCCTCTTGCATTATTCCAGAAAGCAAGAATATTAGGCAGCAAAAACAGGCTTCCCATACCAATTCCCAATAGATACCATCCAATCCCAGCGCCTAATCTGCCCCAAAACTCCCTTTTCCATGTCTCTCCATAAAGTGAAACAAAGCGTACCACTGCATAGAGGAAAATCAAAATCGTCAGCATATATAAAAAATAAAAATTACTACAGGCTGCAATCCCAACCATAACGCTTAAAATCCAGCCCTTTTGTTTTCTGAGAACCTGCTCTGCTCCAATACAAAGAACAGGAAAGTAAATCATAGAATTCATAAAATAAGGATGACGTACTCCCGTATATAAAGCAAATCCGCAAAAACAATATGCGATTGCTCCCACCAGCGTCGCACAATGCCAGGAACATGTCATTTTTCGTCTATCCTGTTTCATATAAAAACAGTAACCACCAAAAGATAATCCTGCAAGATAATAACGCAAAATTGCCAGAATGTTATAACAGATTTCCATATTTTCCCCAGAGAAAAATATAGCCAACACCTCCAGCGGATCTCCAAATCCATAATGATTTAAACTTGTAAAAACATCAAATCCAAGTCCTACCGAAGCATCCACCATAGGAAGAGACCACTTCCCTGAAAATAAATTTTGAAAGAATTCTCTCCAATATTGGCTATAATATACCATAGCAGTATATGTTTGATACAGCCCATCATACCCCCAGATCAAACTTCTCTGCTCCTTATAAAAAGGATGCCAGATCACTGCACCAGCTGCCAGAAAAAGCAGCGTGTAAAGTAAGCTCCACCACCCAAATATCTCCCATTTTTTTCTTTTCCTGCTTTTACTCTGTTCCATCAAATAAAAAGCTCCCCTCTTCTTTTGTGATCTATCTTTACATGTTACCATTATATTCTCATTTAAATCCAGTATAACACAGCTCTATCTTCGCAGAAACTACTTTTTTCCCATACAAAAACATGATATACTACATTTTGCAGTGATCTTTATACGATTCCTTATACAAGCAATCGTACAAAGATTGCTATTGTACAAATTATAGATACTGTGAGGATATTTTTATGCAAACCACATCACGCCCCAGAAGGACAGAAATTGATGTTGCCAAGGGATTTACGCTTTTTCTCGTTGTTTTTGGTCATGTTTTAGAATCACATGGCACTCTTTTCAACTGGATTTTTACATTTCATATGCCTGCTTTCTTTTTCCTGTCCGGCATGACATTCCGCCCTGAAAAATATCAAGGTTATGGTCATTTTCTAAAAGAGAAGTGGAAAAAACGGATTCTTCCATACTTCATCATCACTCTGATCGGATTTTGTATCTGTATGATCCGACCATCCTATCGTCTACCTGTATTAGAAGACGGATGGCGTTATCAGTTGACTTGGACCTTTTACTATGCACAGCCTAAAAATCTGTACATTGGACAGGTTTGGTTTCTTGTAGGGCTTTTTATGGCAGAATTGATCGCATATACATGGTTTCGTCTCTTCCAGAACCGGTCTCTGTTGACACGCTGCTACAGTCTCCTTCTTCTTGCCATAATTGCTGTCAATATCCGAAAAATCGATCCATATCTTCCCATCATGGATCGTCTTCCATGGAAAATAGACACTGGTTTTGGTGCTGCGATTTTTGTTATCGCAGGTTGTTATGTAACCAAATATCGAATTCTTGAGAAACTGCGTCCAGCAGCCGGTTTTCTTATTCCGATCTGCATTTGGTTTAGTTATTGGTTTGGCCCAAAATTATTTGGATATGTCAACATCTGCGACTGTGTTTACTCCAAAGCTCCCTATTATTTTACAGCTGCATTCCTTGGGATCTCTGCTTTGACATTGACAGCATTGCTTTTTAAAAACAGCCGTTTCTGGCAATATTGCGGACGTTACTCACTTCCACTCTTTGCTTCTCAGACCTTCGCCATCTATCTGATCATTGAAGGAATTGCCGCTGTAACAGGAATTACATACACACCTATGCATGATATTCCTGGAGATAAAGTCAGTCTGCTCATCAGCATTGCCGCTTTTGTGCTTATGTTACTTTTTATCTATCCATGGCATCTTTTTAAAACATACCATTCAGATACCCGAAAAAAACGGCACTCTTAAATTAATCCTTTATAGTGAAAACTATGTTTTAAAAGCGGCAGAAACACATTTTGTGCTATCTGCCGCTTTTCTTTCTCTCTTCCTGATCTTTCTGTCACTTATTTTTTATTTTCTATTTATTATTCTCATCCTCTTCGCTGTATTCCTTTCCAAAACGGAATTTTTGGATCTCTTCAATCAGCATTGTCAGATTAGATAAAAATGAGTCAAACGCCCCATATTTATAAAAATTGATCAGGATAAGACCAATGGGAACCGCCAGAATCATTCCTGCGATACCGTTGATCCGAAATCCCATATACAAAAATAACAAGGTGATCAAAGGATGTAAACCAAAAGAATCTCCCACAATTTTAGGCTGTATCACCTGTCTTACAATCTGGGATACTGCATAAATGATGATCAAACCAATGGCAAATTCATATTCTCCAGAAAAAAATTTAATAGCCGCCCATGGGATCAATGCTGTTCCTGTTCCAAAAAATGGAAGAAAATCCAAGATAGATATTAAAATAGCAAACAGTGGTGCATAAGAAATCCTCAAAAGCCAAAAACCTACCGTCAAGATCAATGCCACTACAAACATGATCTTAAACTGAGCCATAAAATATCCGCCCACTACCTTTTTGATATCCATTTTCAAAAAATTGAAGTATTTTTGAATGGATCTGGGCGCATATGTTTTAAAAATGGCAAGAATCCTGTCCCGCTCTGCAATAAACGAATAGGCTGAAAGGACAGTAATGACAGAATAAATAAAAGCATTTGGAATCTTTTTCGCTACATTGCCTGCCACTTCTACCGTAGGAGCTGCAATCTTTTTGACAACCTCTCCGATCGCACTTCCAAGATTCTGTGTAAATGTTTCCAATGCTTCCTGAATCCCATTTGGAAGGAAACGGAGCAGATGTTCCAAGTTATTGGCAGCATTGCCAACTTCCTTTAAGACAATGTCATATAACTCAGGCAAATCTTTAGTAAATTCTAACAACAGTGTTGAAACTCTGGAGACGATCAAATAAATTGCTGCGATCACCAGCGCCAAAGCTGCAATGATCACCACCATAGAACTGTGCTTTCGTACGATCTTCAGCTTTTTTTCCAAGAATTTTACAAGTGGATTTGCAATCATGGCAATGATCCAGCCAATGACAAATGGCATAAAAAAGTTTAATACCTCTGGTCCTAGTGTAACCAAAAGTACCATCCATAAAATAGGTATCAAGATATTTACTATCATTCTGGCATATTTCACTCTGTTCTGCATGCCTACCACCTGCTTTCTTCTGCTTATCTGCTCATGCTGCCTTTTATCCTAAATAGGTCTTATAGAATTCCTTTGGAACGTAAAATTTCTCCTAAATACCCAAACAAGGTCTCCATCTCCTGATCTGTTCCAATCGAGATCCTCAAATACTCACTCAGACGATCCTGTTTAAAATAACGAACATATACCTGTCTTTTCTTCAATTCTGCAAAAATTTCCTCTGCTGAACAATTTGGATGCTTTGCAAAAATGAAATTGGCATAGGAATCTGGGAATTCAAAACCTAATTCTCTCAGGCGTTTTTTAGAATATTCTCTTGTCTGTATGATCTTTTCGACATTCTCCTTAAAATATGCTTCGTCCTTCAGCATCTCTGTTCCCAGAATCTGAGATGGAAGATTCATAGTATAGGAATTATAAGAATATTTCACATCTTGAAGAGCACGGATCAGATCCGGATGACCAATTGCAAAACCAATACGCATTCCAGCCATGGAACGTGACTTACTGAAAGTCTGTACAATCAGCAGGTTTTCATATTTTTCCAGTAAAGGAAGTGCTGATTCTCCTCCAAAATCAATATATGCCTCATCCACGATCACTACGGAGTCCTGATTATGTTTTAAGATATCCTCCACCCACTCTAATGGACGCAAAAGTCCTGTCGGAGCATTGGGATTTGGAAAAATGATCCCTCCATTTTCTCTGTAATAATCTTCTTTTTGTATCTGAAAATCCTGATCCAGTTTTGGTGTTTCATATGGAATCTCAAACAATTGTGCCCATACTTTATAAAAAGAATAGGTAATATCCGGAAATAAAATGGGTTTTTCAGAATGAAAAAATGTCATAAATGCCATCGCGATCACATCATCTGATCCCACGCCGACAAAGATCTGCTCTGGTGCTACATGATATGTTTCTGCCAGAGCATCTGTCAACATAGTTGCTGCTGGATCTGGATATTTACGAAATAGATCATACTCCATCTCTCTCAGTGCATTTTTCACTCTGGGAGATGGCGGATATGGATTTTCATTCGTATTCAATTTGATCAAATGATTACCCTTTGGCTGTTCTCCCGGAACATATGGAACTACTTTTCTAATATTTTTTTCCCATGATCTCATTTTTATTTCCTCCTTCTATTTTCCTGTCTTCCCTATCTTACTGCCATCGCCTTCTCCTGCAAAGTACCCACACAACTGTTGTCATTGCAAGATAGAACCATGTTGTCGGATTACTGTACCATGTCGTAAAGAAAGAAAGCATCAAATATGCCGCAAATTGAGCATAAAACAGATAGCCCACTGGATTCTGTACCTTTTTGATCTCACTCATCAAAACGTATGCTGCCGCTCCCAAAAGCATGGAAAAAATCCCAACTCCGATAATACCAAAATCATAATAGGCATCATAAAATAAAGTCAGGGTTGTCAGTTCTGTCTTTGTCACAAAAAGTGGAAAACTGACTAAAGAAGGAGCTACAAATTTAAGTCCTGTCAAAGCCCAAATTGGAAACAGCATCCTAAGTCCAAATGTATGTGATGGTAAATCTCTTACCAGACAATTAAAATTATCATAGTTATTGGCAATATACATGTATGGCTGTGTGATAAAAATTGGTGTTTTTGCATTCTTCATCTCAAAAATCCCATTCAGATATGCGACATCATGTGCTCTGGCAATCGTCAATAAGATATACAATCCCAGCATCCCCACTCCACCAGCTGCTATGACAAGCGGATGCAGGCTTTTTCTTGTTAAAATCCCTGTCAATACGGCTAATAATACTGCAAAGATCAACTGAAATCTGGAAACACACAAAACAGGGATAACAAGTGCAATAACAGTACAAAGAATTACAGTCACTGCCTTTTGGGTATTTCTTCCTCTCTCAATATGAAAATACAACAGTGAAAGTGCCGGAACCAACACACAAGACACTGTAAAATAATGAACACCTGTTATATGAAAATAAGAATAGGCATGAGGAACACCTTTTGTAAAAAATGGCACATAACCTAAGATCAGGGCTTCTGCTGTAAAAGCGATCAAAGATACTTCCGTAATACCTGCCACACCAAGAAGTAATCCTTTTTCCATCCCCTGTAGATTTCTAAAAGCTTTCTGTCTGACATCTACTCTTCCAAATTCATAGGAAAGCCACTCAAAAGCCAGCCAAAAGCCCAAATATGCCACCAAAAAACACATCCAGGTTTCCCATTCCCAAGGTATCTGGAGATGGCTCAATTTCAGGCAGGAAAGCCCCTGTCCCCCAACCCAGAACAAACCAAAAACAGCCCTCAAATGCAAAAGATTTCCTGATCTTCTATAATCTTCCCAATACAGCCATACAGCAGCTGCCATAAGTACGGTTCCTGCCAGCCAATGATAGCCTGCACGGGCAAACAGGAAAGCAGAGGCATAGCAAATCAGATAAATTTTCATACTCCATTCCTCACCTTATCACATTTTTATTCTTTTTGTGAAAACTTTTCTAAAAAAGCGCCACCCATACCATGTCTCCTTAAACCTATGGCGGTCAAAAGCAGACGATAGTATGGGTGTTCTTACTATTTATAGATTCTGTGATGCCACAAATTCTGTCATATAGGTACGTACTTCTACCTCTGTAGAAAAGCTCATTGCTTTATTGGCAACAGCCTGTAATTCTTTGGTATCATATTCACTGATCCATTTTCTTGCACTCAGCATAGCAGAAGCACTCATGCTGAATTCATTCAATCCAAACGCCAAAAGCAATGGGATCATCAATGGATCACTTGCTGCCTCTCCACACATTCCTACCATAATACCAGCCTCACGACCACAGGAGATAATGCGCTGGATACTCCTTAAAACAGCAGGATTTAATGTAGAATACAGATAGGATACTTTATCATTTCCACGATCCACACTCATGGTATATTGTGTCAGATCATTTGTTCCGATACTAAAGAAATCTACCTCTTTTGCAAATAAATCTGCAATCAGAGAAGCTGCTGCTGTCTCTACCATGATTCCCACCTGAATTTCCTTATTATAGGCGATCCCTTCTTGATCTAATTCAGATTTTATCTCCTCGATCAGTTCCTTTGCCTGTCTATACTCATCTACACAGGTCACAAGAGGGATCATGATCTTAATATTTCCGTATGCACTGGCACGCAGCAAAGCACGAAGCTGAGGTCTGTAAACATCATCTTTCCGATCCAGACAGAAACGGATCGCACGATATCCTAAAAATGGATTTTCGTCTTTCATAAGTCCCATATATGGAATCTCTTTATCTCCACCTATATCCAATGTACGGATGATCACAGGTTTGTTGTTCATCGCTACAGCAACTTTGCGATATGCCTCAAACTGCTCTTCCTCTGTTGGCATGGCAGTCCTATCCATAAACAAAAATTCTGTACGGAACAATCCGATTCCTTCCCCATCATACTGTAAAACCTTATCTACATCTTCTGGCTTTCCGATGTTTGCCACCAGTTCCACCTGTACTCCGTCTTTGCTGACTGTCGGTTTTCCAATAAATTTTTCAAGCTCTTTCTTTTCTTTCAAAAAGACTTCACGTTTTTCCTGATACTGTTCCAGACACTTTTCTTCTGGATTGATATACACAATCCCTTCGCTTCCATCTACTATCAAATTATCTTTGTCCTTTACCTCTTCCAGAAGCCCGGTTACTGCCACCACAGCAGGAATTTCCAATGCTCTGGCAAGAATTGCCGTATGGGATGTTTTTCCGCCCAATTCTGTCACAATACCAACTACATTTTCAGGATTGATACCCGCTGTAATAGATGGTGTCAGATCTTTTGCTACAAGGATACTGCCAGCAGGAAGAGAAGATACACTGACAGAAGCAACCCCCAATAGTTTTTTCTGTACTCTTGTTTTGATATCTCGCATATCTGTGGCACGCTGCTGCATCAATTCATCATCCATGGAAGCAAACATATCAGCATACATAGTAAAAATCTGCTCCACAGCTGCTTCTGCACATAATTTACTATTCTGGATCATTTCCTTTACACCATCTGTCAGCATAGGATCTTGTAAAAGCATCAAATGACCATTTAAAATCTCGGCTTCTTTTTCGCCGATTCTCTGTGCCATATCCGCAGCCAATTCACTGACATCCTGTATGCTCGCTTCCACAGCACTGCAAAAACGCTCTGTCTCTGCTGCCACATCCTCTACCGTTTTATCCGGAATAACCAGTTCTGTCTCTTCCAAAATAACCGCTGTCCCAATTCCAATTCCTGCTGATGCACTTGTTCCCTTTTTCATAAGTAACCTCCTGCCTGTATCAAATTTTTATTCAAACGCTTCATCCAAACCACGTTCCACAGCCTCCACCAAAGCTCTGAGAGCTTCCTCTTCATCTATTCCTTCACAGATAAATTCTACTCTCTCACCAAACTGGATACATGCCCCCAAAACACTCAGTACACTTTTTGCATTGCCACTGGAAGCTGCCTTCTCTGTCTGGAAATGAATGGAAGAATGAAATCCATTTGCCAGATTACAGAGAGCTCCCGCTGCTCTTAGATGGATTCCACCTGCGTTTTTTATAATGACTTTCTGCCTTACCATGTTGCTGCCTCCCCTTTTACTCTGACTCATTCGTTTACATTTCTATCCTCTGACTCACTGGCATCAGCTGCCTTGGTTGTTTCTTTTGTATCTTCTGTCCCATTGTCAGATGATCCTATTGATGATTCCTGCTGTCCTGGAGAAACTGCATTGTTTTTCGCTGTCACAGTTACCATAAATGGGGAATATCCCTGAACGATAAAACTATCATCCAAATCAAAGGTCAAAACTCCCTGATTGCTTCCCTCTCCCATGTCACTGACATCCAGTGACACACCAAGCATTGATATATCAAGCTGCTCTAAATCATCTTCCAGCCCCTGAATGGTCACTTCAATGTTTTTCTCATCAAAGGAGTATGTAAAATCGCTGTCCTGACCGACCATAGGAACATTAGCTGTCGCAATAACAAAGTCCTGACTTACCAAAGGTTCTACATTCAAAGTCACTGTGATCACACTGCTCTCCATACCGGCAAGACTTAAAGACGCATTTGGCAGATATTTGTTCAGGTCGATCTGAACTGTCTTATCCCCTGTCAGACCATCCAGATTCAACTCTGCATCATTGATATTAAGAGAAACCAACTCTGCCAAAACAGATTTATATCCCGCTACTGGTACAGATTTATATTTACAGGATGTTCCTGTAAAACGATATCCCTCTGCCACTTCTCCCGTGATCTCAAAATTCAGCGTCAGTTCCTTAATCCGCAAAATCTCCTGTTCAAACTGGATCTGACTGGTATCAATCGTTACCTTATTGCCTAGTTTCAGCTCATGTTCATTGGCATCATACAAAACTGGCTCTGCTGTTCCCGAAATATTGCCATCCTTGCCATCCACATCAATTTGGATTCCCACAGAACTGATCAGACCAATCGTAGACTCTGCACCTTTGACCGTGACAACAGAAGGATCTAAAACTACTCTTCCAGCCGCATAACCTTCTGGTATCTCTCCATTTACAATCGTTTTGACAGAAAAAGTCTTCTCCTGAATCGGCTCTGTCACCACATGTACTACTTCTGTACTTGGAATCGGATCTCCCTCCATCAGGCTTTTGTTGTTTACTACCTCGATCTGTACAGGAACTGTTCCTGTCACAGACCAAAGATCCTTCATATCAATGTATGCTCTAAAGTCAGACTTTTGTATCTTGTTGTAATCCAGCGTCTTGACATCCACACTGACTCCAACCGTTTTTTTCCCTTCAATCTCATACGTCAACCCTGCATCTGTCAGAACATCATCATTGATCACTTCCAATGAAACATCCACAATCTGCTTTGTTTTCACTGGATTTGAAAAATTCACCACTAAAATCCATAAAAACAGAGCGATCCCCACAGATAAGAGTTTTATCCCCAGATTATTCGTCAGCCTTTCTTTCATTTTTCAGTCTTCCTTTCAATCTTACAAAGCGTCTGGGTTCTGATGCATTTGTTTTTAACTTTAACAATTCTTCCCTCAATTCATCCTGAGTCATATTTCGTGTCAATCTTCCTCCTTTTGCAACAGACACATATCCCGTCTCCTCGGATACCACAATGGTTATACTGTCTGTCACTTCACTGACACCTACAGCAGCTCTGTGCCTCGTTCCCAATTCTTTGCTGATCATCATATTATCGGAAAGGGGAAGATAACAGGTCGCTGCCACCACACGATTTCCACGTATTACAACCGCACCGTCATGAAGAGGTGTGTTATGCTCAAAAATGTTGATCAAAAGCTGGCTTGTGATCAATCCGTCCACTTCGATTCCTGTTTTTTCAATATCTTTGAGTGATGTCTCCTGTTCAATCACCATCAGCGCACCAGTACAGACCTTTCCCATCTCAAAACTTGCCCGCACCAGCTCATTGACCGTCTTGTCTGTAAACTGTCCCATCTCTTTTTTGCTGGAATCATCAAACAATGTAAATGTCGTCAATAAATTTTTGCTTCCCAACTGTTCCAGCGCCTTTCTAAGCTCTGGCTGAAAAATAATGACCATTGCAATGATCGCAGTAGGTGCGCTTTTATAGATAATCCACAAAATGGTATTTAAATCTAAAATCTCCGCAAATGCGGTAAAAAGCAGAATCACAATGATTCCTTTTGAAAGAGTCCATGCTCTGCTGTCCTTGATCCAGACCAAAATCTCATAAATTAAAAATGAAAGAATGGCGATCTCCAACAAATTTCGTATTGGATCTGTAAATGGATTGGACAATGCAATTTTAGGCAGTACATTGCCCCAATTCGTCACAGAATACAGTATCTCTTCCACACCCTCTCCTCCTTTCTCCCTCTTTTTCTTTTTTATCTTTCCAAGCAGTTTCTTTTAGCCCGCAGAAGATATCTCAAAAATCTTTCTCTCTATTAAGGATTTTCCTCTTTCTCACGCATCCCTCTGCTCTGTCTTGTCGCATCGTTGATCTTGTGTACCCGTACATCTGGTTCTGTTACCATCATCTTAGGAACAGCCTTGACATAATAGCAATATTCATCGTCCTCATATTGTACATATTCTATTCGGGAATAATCCACAGTAAAAACAAAAAAATGATAGACCAGCGTGATCAATGCTGATGCCAAGATCCCTAAAAGAACAGTTCCCATACGCAATGTAATATTCATTCTCATGCTTCCCAAAAAAATAATAGACACCTGAGCAATGATTCCAACCACAATAGCGATCGTCCAAGAGTAATTTACAGGCAAACGCCGTATGATGTTCACCAAGATCATAGAAACCACAAAAGCCGCCAACATTACCAGCATCATTTTATTGTTCAGAACTGCATCCACTGCCTGTGAATACTTTTGTAATGCCTCTGCTTGAGCACCATTTGTAATCAAACCTGTATTTTCCTTGACATACAGTAAGATATAATAAATACAAATCCCACATCCCATAGGAATAATCGAAGCGATCCCCAGACTCAGACCTGCAACCAGAGGAACTGCATATGGAATCCTGAGTGCAAACAACAATGGTACTACCAAAAGCAAAAAGCTGTCACCAGGCTGTTGGCTGTAATAAAGGATTCCCACTAAGATCAAAAGGACTGCCGTCACCAATGCAATCTCTATGGAGATACTGAACAGATGAAGCAGCATAAATCCTGCTGCAATCACCACTATGATCCCATATGGCATAAAAGAACAGAGCAAAGCCAGAACAATAGGAATCACTGGATTTTTCAGCATCGGCATAGAGCCAATATTCTTATTCAATAAATAAAAAGCAAGAAAACTTATGACACACTTGATAATGGAGATCAAGTACATATCATACTTGCCATAAAAAGTTTTTAAACGTTTTTTAAACATGAGCAGGCTCATCATGGTTCTGTTCTCCCTTCGCCAGTTCCTTTGTTTTATCTTGAAACTCATAACGCCGCTCCAGACGCTTGAGTTTCGCAATATACAGCCGCAAAACTCTGGCAGCTTTTTCATATCTTTTTTTATACAGTCTATGGATCAAAAGAAAATATAATAAAAGACCTGCCAGATAACCTAATATCCATATGATCAGTGTTGTATCTATTCCATCCAGATCCATATTCGCCAGAATTGCCTCCGCCTGATACATAAAGATAATTCCGATCAGACATAAGAATCCCATATTATAGATCAAAAAAGATTTAAACATATGACCTCTGATATAATCATCTTTAAAAAAATTACCTGCTCTGCGCAATTCCTGACGCTGTTTTTTTTCATAGATCGCAATTTCAGCCATCAATTTCACTTTTTCCTCATCCAGCACAAAATTGCCCTCCTGTATCATTCGTTATTTTTTCATTATATATCATTTTCTATAATGGCGTAAAGACCAAAAAGAAATTTATATCTGTCCCAATCCGACATAATATCCCCAAGATCATACTGGCGACATTATAGCATAAACCATCCTGTTTTGCGACCTCTTCATCAGAATTTCAGAAAATTGAAAGAACTTTAACACCCGTCATGACATCTGAAATATGTTTTCCAATTCCTGAATAAATTCCTGTTCTGTTTTATTCAATGGAATGATCTTTCTTTTGATCCAAAGAAGGTCTACAAACTGATGATCCTGTTCTGCTTTTTCCTCATAAATTGGTATAAAATGGATCTGATCGCTCTGGAAACGCTTCATCACCCATTTTGCGACAAACAATACTGCATCTGTCTCTTTCAAAAAATACTCACACGCACTGACGGTGTTAAAAAAAAGAAGTTTATCTGAAGTAACGCTTCCCATAATCTGCTTGAAATATGTAGTTTCTCTTGCTTCTTCCTCCATATCCAAAAGAATATGGGTATAATTCCCACTTTCTTCATATGTCACGTATTTCTTATTATAGAGTGGAGAATGTGGTCCTACTGCAATATACACTCCTGCCCTATCCAAAACATGAACTTCCAGCTGCTGCATCTCCTCTGATGATATAAAACTTCTGGTATCCGAACTACTGTGTACCAAGATCCCAATATCATTATATCCTTTGATGACAGAATCCACAACCATTCTTCTGTCCATCTCTGTCAGCTCATACTGTATAGACCATTCTTTATTTTTCTCATATAAATTTAAAATCATAGGATACAAAAAATCGGTCTGCTGCGCTGCGATTGACAGTCTGGAGAGTGTCTCTATCTCCTTTTTACTAAACACACGATCCAGTCTTGCTTTTGCCTTCAACACATTTTTTGCATAAAATACAAAGTCCTTTCCATCCTGTGTCAGTTCAATCCCCCGTGCTTTACGGATCAAAAGCTGTACCCCATACTCTTCCTCTAACCCCAGAATCGCTTTTGTAATGCTTGGCTGACTGATATACAACTGCTTTGCTGCTCTGCTTATAGAACCACACTCCACAATCTTAACAAAATATTCCAACTGTTTTAACTGCATTTCCCCCACCCATCTTTTTCATGATCACCTTTCCCCAACATTACCTATCTGTTTTCAGACACTGCTCTATAGTATCCACTATACGGTATGCCCATTTTCTTGTCAACGGAGAAGTTGTCCAGTTATGCCTTTTAGTTATTGAAGATTGATAAAATATTTGTATTTTTCTTTTCTGCTCTCTTATGCTATAGTAAACGTAGATTTAATTTCCAATTATACCCATATTTTAATCATAACCTGTTTCATGTATTACTTCCGTAATACTATGTTGGGTATAAGACAATCACACTGGTTTAAATATGGAGATACCACATGAAAGATATCTGGGACACTTTTCTTCTCCTCACCCCCATTGTCCTACTTATTATTTCTTATTTTCTTGATTTATCTCCTATTTAAATATATAAAGACGGAAACTGTTGTATATCTAAAACTCCCCTTAGTTACAGTTTCCGTCTTTTTATTTTTGTCTTATTCTATCTCTGCTGGTATGATTTTACACCTTCTCAATGCCCTTCTTATCCAATCTGATCATCACTCTTCATCCAGCACTACCATCGTTCCGCCCGGTATCTCTTTGATCTTCTTGTCTACCTCGATCCAGATACTGCACGCATTTGGATTGTATACTCTATCTGCATCAATGGTATACTGCAGTCTCTTTGCCGCATGAACATAATCTACGATCTGGATATTTGTTGCATACCAAATGTCGTCTTTGCCAGACATCATTTTACAAAATTCCTCGATCAAATCCCAATTGTTCTGATTTGTAAATTCATAACTATGTCCCCAGACATACATCATATAAAGATACTGCGTCTTGTGAAGATCTAAGAAACGCTGACCATTCTCTAACAAGTTATGATTATGGTGACAGGTAGATTTCCAAGTAAGGAAATTTTCTGGCATTGCAAAATCATCTGTATTTCCCACTACACGGCTGTATTCAATCCCCATCTTAGGAAGCAATTCTACAATTTCTTTGGAATAAGAACCATTTGGATAAGAAAGTCCTCTCACTGGATATCCCATCACTCGCTCCAGTTCTCTTCTATCTTCCAAAATCTGCAATGCCACCTGTTCGATCGGACATCTTGCTATAGTTGGATGGAGTACCGTATGACAAGACACTTCATGACCTTTATACAATTCTTTCCATTCTGAAGACGGGATACGCTCTGGCTGGATCAAACCAGAATTCAGATGAAATGTTCCCTTGATCCCATAACGGTTCATGATCTCAATCAGCTTTCTATCCTCTAACTTTCCATCATCGTAACTCAGAGTCAATACTTTATGCTTTCCTCCCGGAAAACAGGTATAAATGTTTTTAAATTTTTTTTCTCCCATTTTTATTCCCTTCCTTTATACTCATTCTCTGTCTGATCTGGCAAAATGTCTTCTGAAAAATAATAACACTCTGCCACATTTGGATTGTACTCTCTTCCTCCTTGCTTGTAAATCTTTTTTTCTGATTCTTATACAAGGAATTTAACTGGACTGGTTATATTATTGTTTTCTGGCTATTTTTATTCATACCAGTTTTTGTTATACTAAAAATAAGATCAAATCAAATAATTGTATTCATGAAAGGATTTTAAATATGAAACGTATCATTACTCTTCAGGATATTTCCTGTGTTGGACGCTGTTCCATCACAGTTGCTTTACCTGTTATCTCAGCAATGGGGGTAGAATGTGGGATTTTACCTACTGCTGTCCTCTCCACACACACTATGTTTCAAACATATACCTGTAAAGATCTTTCTGACCAAATTTCTCCTATTGCAGATGCATGGGAGAAAGAACATATCTCATTTGATGGTATCTACACAGGCTATCTCGCCTCAAAAGAACAGTGTGAACAAGTCTGTGAGTTTTTTGACCGTTTCTCCACACCGGATAATTTGATTTTGGCAGATCCAGCTATGGCTGACAATGGAAAATTGTATGCGGCATTTGATGAAACGTTTCCAAGTGCTATGGCAAAAGTCTGCGCCAAAGCAGACATCATTGTCCCCAACATTACGGAAGCCTGCCTTTTGACAAACACCCCCTACAAAACTTCCTATGATGCTTCCTATATCCGGGAATTGTTGGAGAAATTATTGGAACTTGGCTGTAAAACAGCCGTTTTAACCGGAGTCAGCCTTCAGGATGGACAGCTTGGTGCTGCTTATCTGAATCAGCAGGGTGAATCTTTTTCCTATTTTACCAATCGTTGTGCTGCCAGCTACCATGGCACAGGAGATCTCTATTCTTCCACCCTGCTTGGAGGACTGATGCGTGGACTCAGTCTCGGTGATTCCATCGCCCTTGCCGCGGACTTTGTTGTAGCTTGTATTGATGCAACTTCCGCCTCAAAATCTTCCAGTTGGTATGGAGTAGAATTTGAAATCCAAATTCCTCTTCTATGTAATATGTTAAAAGAAAAGTTGCAAAAATAATTACGCTCTATGTAATTTTCTTTCTTTTCTGTATTCGGCAGGTGTTTTCCCCGTTTTCCTATAAAAACACCTGCCAAATGCAGAGGAATCCTGATATCCACAGGAATATGCGATTTCCGTGATCTTATAATCTGTATTGTCAAGCATGTCCTGTGCTGATTCCAGACGATATCTCTCTAAATACTGTTTGGGAGAAATCCCCGCCTGATTCTTAAAAATACGATATAAATATGTTCTGTCAATTCCTACATAATCTGCCACTTCCTGAATCTGAATCCTATAACTGTAATTATTTCGGATAAAAGCTGCTGCCTTTTTATAGTAACTTTCCTCATCATCCCAAACCATAGACATCTCTCTCTGACAAAGCCCTGATATAATCAGATAAAAATATCCCAAAATCTGCTCTTTGTTTTCCCTCTTTTTCCCAAAAGCATCAATCAGCTTCTCAAATCTAACTTTAGATTCTTCACTCTCTTTAATCTCACAAAGCAAATCATCCTTTGAAAAATAATGTTCTACAATCCCTATGGCATCTTCCCCATCAAAGGCAACCCATGCGTACTTCCATGGATCTTTCTCATCTGCCTGATAATATGTCACTTCTTCTGGCTGGATCAAAAATGCCTGCTTTGCCTGTACTTCATATACCCTATCCTTTGTCTTATAAACTCCTTTTCCCTGAAAGACAAAATGAACAAGATAGTGAGAGCGCACTGCCGGTCCAAAAAAATGCCCCTTTGCACAATCCTCTTTTCCACAATAATATACTTTTAACATCCCACTTTTCCCCTCTATCCTTGATACTTCTCTTTATACAACAAATCATCTATTTTTTTTGAAACAATCTTGCTATCTCATCCATTCCTTTTATAGTATACTTTTTATAATCAAAAAACAAGAAAAACATACAAAACAGGAGGTTTTTCAATATGGTAAAAATTACATTTATGGGAGCTGGAAGTACTGTATTTGCAAGAAATGTTCTGGGTGACTGCATGTGTACTCCTTCTCTTTGTGACGCTGAGATCGCTTTATATGATATTGATGGACAGCGTTTGGAAGATTCTTATATTATCTTATCTGCAATCAACAAAAACGTGAATCAGGGACGTGCTAAGATCCATACCTACCTTGGCGTAGAAAACAGAAAAGCAGCACTGAAAGATGCAACCTTTGTAGTCAATGCAATTCAAGTGGGCGGTTACGATCCATGTACCATCTTGGACTTTGAAATCCCTAAAAAATATGGTCTGCGTCAGACAATTGCTGACACTATGGGAATTGGCGGTATTATGAGAGCACTGCGCACCATTCCTGTTCTGGAAGACTTTGCAAGAGATATGGAGGAAGTGTGTCCAAATGCTTATTTCTTAAATTATACGAATCCGATGGCAATGTTGACTGGATATATGCAGCGTTTTACAAAGATCAAAACCATTGGTCTGTGTCACAGCGTACAGGTCTGCTCAGAGACACTCTTAAAAGAGCTTAATATGGAAGACAAATTAGAGGGAAGGACTGAACTGATCGCTGGAATCAACCACATG
>CAJMNU010000018.1 GCA_905214855.1 uncultured bacterium
TAAGCACTGGTTTTGCAGACAGAGAGCTGTGGGGCTGGTGTTTTTGCTTGTATTTGCAAGGGTTGGTACGTTTCCAGCCCTTTTCTTTTTGCCCGTCTTATAATCGTTTTTAGCATGTCTTTTTAGTCGTTTTAGTGTCAATTCCTAGACATAGTAGACTCCTGCAAAATTGAGAAAATTCCGCAAAAATGAAGAGAGCTGCGGAGATGCCGTCAGCGTAGGCGACGGCAGATCGGCAGCGTCTTGCGGGAACTCATGACCTAGCGGTTTCCAGTTCCCCATTATTCCTTGATGTGTTATGTTCCGAACGTCCCCCCATAGGGGGCAGGCAGAGCGACGGTTTCCTAACAGGGCGGTGGGTCGTCTGCCTGAGTGATTCTATTCCAGTTTACTAGATGTAATACGATCAAAAGTAGGTACCTATATAGTTCCAATCTGCTAAATAGGTGTGTAGATGTCTATATCTTTTAAGTAAGTATATAGTATACCTATAGTAAGTACATAGTATACCTACCTATACTGAAATCTATGCTGAAATTTTATTATAGATTTTCACTTTATTTTTGCCACATGAAACTTTATTTTGTAGTGGCAGACGCTCGAAAAAAAGCGGATTTGAATAGGTGTTCCTGTTCAAATCTGCCTTTTTTTGCGGGTAGCAGGCAAACACGATAATGCGTAATTTTTCAAGAGGTGCTTGAAAAATAGTATTATCGTGTTTGCAAATATTGTATAAAGTCAATACACCTTAATTCTGTTTCTTGGTTTTCTTTTTAACCTGATCTCCTGCATCATTCCCAAGCTCGATGCCATTTTTCAAAGAATTACTTAATGTTTTGTTGATGGATTGTTGTGTAATATTGCTGATGTTTTCCATCTGCTTTTGCCAAGGCGTTTTTTCTGGGACTGGGATTTCTCCATGTTCTCTTTCAAATTCAGCTATATGTTTTTCTATAATTAATTCTAATTCTTTTGCTACACTTCTTTTGTTATATTCAGCAATAACTTTCATTTTTGCAATGTTATCTTGACTTGTGTTCGCTTTAATTACTGGTAATTTAGAAGGCATTCTTATATATCTCCTTTATTTATAAGAAAAAATAAATCAATAGTTGGTCTTTAGAGGGTTGAAAGTAGTACTACTTTTGTGTTATCCTATAGGTAGTTCTTTGGTAGACCTTTGGTAGTTCTACCTTAGTTTTATTATAATTTATCACTTTTATATAATTTGACTGTTATCACTTTTTTCAGAAATTGGAATCTCTCCATATTCCTTTTCAAATCGTTGAATCTCTTTTTTGATCAGATATTCTGTGTAATTACTATTGCTTCTATTTTCTAACTTAGCAATATATGCTAATTTCTGGCTTGTAATATCATCTGTATATATAGTGATTCGTGGTTTGTTACTTGGCATATAGGTATACCTCTTTTTATTTTTTATCACTCGAAAGGTACATGTACTTCACAGTTACTTCCCATAAAATTACAGGTACTAATAGTATAACATGAGACTTCCTCATAATTCAAGAAAAATGAAAATTACGTAAATTTAATTAGTGAGACAGTAAATTCCGCCAACGGCTTGACCGTGGCGGTCACCCCCGTCTGGTAATACGGGGGTGCTAAAACCATCTAGCCTAACAAACTCAGTTTTTAGGTAGTGGTAGATATTAATGATTGGGTTTCGATGCTAAAACCATTTTGGTCGAATAAGTTTAATATTTTTGTGAGGTGCTATTTATGGAATTAGGTTATTCAGCAGAGATGAAAAACGGTTTAAAGTTAAGTGTTGATTGGTTATCATGGACATTTCCAGATTCTGTAAGTCTCGTAAAAGCATTGAATTTTATTGGTTATTATACAGACGAATTCAAGGAATGTCCTTGTGGTGCTAATGGTTATAGATGTCAACTGCGGTCTGATTCTGGTGTATCTGTTTTACATTTTGGAAGTAAAGGTATGGGAATTCACTTTGAAGTGTCTGGTTCTGGTATATTGGACGTTATAGAACACTTTGCAAAGACTCGCACTAAAGAAACAATTTTTGGCTCTGCATACCAAGCTACTGATTTTGATACTCCTATCTTTTGTGACCTTTTAAATCTTATTCAGCAAAAAGAGGGGCATATCACACGTCTTGATCTTGCGATTGATGATATCGGTGCAACTTATTACTCTGTCCATGATGTTGTTGAAATATTAGAAAATGAACAATTTACTTCAAAGTTTCGTACATGGAAACACATGAAGGAACAGAAAAGCCAAGTTGGTTGTACTGGTGAAACTGTTTATTTGGGAAGTCGTCGCAGTAATGTCATGCTCCGTATTTATGATAAACAAAAAGAACAAAACAAGAAACTTTTAAAAGCTGGAGAACCTTTGATTGAGACTCCTTGGGTACGTTGGGAAATTGAATTAAAAAAAGAATCTGCTAATGTTGCATCCTTGCAGCTTATCCATTCTATGACTTTACCTGAATTGACATTAGGTGTCCTTTCCAATTATTTCAGAGTAATTGACTATGATAAGACCAGAAAAACTCGTTGCCATACGTCTTCTGTTTGGGAAATGTTTTTGACTGCTATAGAAAAGGTGAAAGTGTCTCAACCTAAAAAGATTTTGACATTACATGAACGGGAAAATTATTTAATGCGTCAAGTTGCTCCTACACTAGCATCTGTTATTATTGCCCGAAAAGGAGATATGGATATTGTTTACGATATGCTCTCATTTGGCTCTAGGCGTTTATCGTCTGCTCAAGTAAAAATGATACAGGAAGAAGGAGTTGTTCTATGACCTTAGAAGATGCTCTAAAAGAATTTTTATATGAAAAAGAAGTAAATGGAATCAATGCAAACAGTATTGACAACTACAGGAAGACAATCTCTTATATGGTGCGTTTTATAGGCTCTAATATCCCTGTTTCTGCCCTCACACTGGATTCCGTGAGAAAATACATCATGAATCTAAACAAACGTGATATTTCACGCTCTACACGCTCCTCATACATACGCAATATCAGGATTTTTCTTTTATGGTTGGATGAGGAAGAGGGACTCTCTTTCAATCCCAGAAAAGTCAAAGTTCCAAGACCTGCTAAAAAAAATGTCCGTATCTATTCTGATGAGGATATCAGACAGATTTTTGAGAAAGCAACAACTTCTGTTCTCTGGATCACAAAAAGGAATCAGGCTGTGATCGCTCTGATGCTTGATAGTGGTCTGCGTCAAGGTGAAATCTGCTCTTTACAAAAAGAGGATATCCAGTGGGATACGAAAAGAATCAAGGTCACTGGAAAAGGGGCTAAAGATAGACTTGTTCCATTAGGCGTTTTTAGCGAATTTTGTTTAAAAGAATACCTCAAATATTGTCCATTTACGGATAACACCTATGTCTTTTGTGGCAGAAGAGGTGAGATGTTGTCTGGTAATGCTATCCGCCTATTTATGAGCCGTTTAGAAAAGCGTCTGGGCTTTCAGTTATCTTCCCATAAGCTACGTCATAACTTTGCCACTAACTATTGTTCTGACCGATACAAGAAAACTGGTGAGACTGGGGTATATGATCTCAGTATTCTAATGGGGCATGAAAGTATTGATACTACCAGACGGTATGAACATTTTGCTCATGAACTTCTTGCAAGTGAGCATTGTCTCTCCCATCTTGATTCCGTCTTTTTTAAGGATTTTGTATCCTAGACAGGTGGCTCTTAATCTATTTGTCCAGGGTTCGAGTCCCTGAAGGTGCATCTTAAGCACTGGTTTTGCAGACAGAGAGCTGTGGGGCTGGTGTTTTTGCTTGTATTTACAAGGGTTGGAATATTTCCAGCCCTTTTCTTTTTGCCCGTCTTATAGTCGTTTTTAGCATATATTTTTAGTTGTTTTAGTGTCAATTCCTAGACATAGTAGATTTTTTCTTACTGTTTCTTTTTTTCCTTTTTTCCAACATTCTCTAATGTTTTACTGACATCATCCAATGATTTTTTTATTTTCAAGACCTTTTTGTTCAATTCCTGATTTCCTGCTGTCATTTGCTGCAGCTTTTTTTCTATACTGGATCTGATTCCCATAGTCCTCTTATTCTGCCGGAAACCATTTTCTGGAATCCGGCTTTTTTATTTATGATATTCTTTTTAATCAGAAATCATTCAGATTTTTCCTTAGGATATACAGCCACAAGTTTACAGATTGGCTGACCTTCAGATGAAAACTTCATCTCATATTCTGTCATCACATTTCCCTCAGCCATAGGACTATTATGCAGATCAAATGTCTTCTCTGTAATCTTCCATCCTGCCTCTGGGATCGCCTCTAACGAATACTCAAATAGTCCCTTGTTATCTGTCTTAAACTCCACTCTCCCATCTTCTGCAAGGATCTGCTGATACACTTTCATGAATTCAGGAGAAGTCAATCTTCTCTTCGCATGGCGGTCTTTAGGCCATGGATCAGAGAAATTCAGATAAATCTGAGATACCTCTCCTTTTTCGAACATCTCTCCCAGCTCTTTTGCATCCACACACATAAAACGTATATTGGGAAGCTCCATCTCCTCCATCTTTTGCAATGCTCTAAGAAGTACACTGGAATAACGTTCAATCCCAATGTAATTATTCTCTGGGTGAAGTCTTGCCAGTTCCATAATAAAACGACCTTTTCCCATTCCAACCTCAATATAGATCGGATTTTTATTGCCAAATACTTCCTCCCATCTTCCTTTCTGCATTTTAGGCTCTTGTACTACATAAGGACTTGCCGCAATTGTCTCTTCTGCTCCACGGATATGCCGTAATCTCATTTTTACACCAAACCTTTCACTGTCAAAATATGACTTTCATTTCCATTTTTTCTTTTTACATCTTTCATTATTCGCTGTCAAAGGCAAAATATATCTTTTGCCTTTGATCTAACTGGCTGTTAAAATCCTTTAAAAGTCCCATTTTAAAAGATCATTTCATCTCCAACAGAATCTCATTATACATGACTCTGGTTTTTACTACAATAGCTAACGCCGTATAAGCTCAGAAAATTTACAGTTTCACAAATCAAACCAAACATATGTTTTGTGTATCAGTATATGTGTACCTATTGCTTTTTAAATTTGTGTAGTTTAAACTACATTCAGAGAGGTTATTAAAGTAAAGTGGGAGGGATCTGTCAATTCAGAAGATATTTTATAATTTTGAGTTGGCAGAAATGATACAAATGAAATTTACAAACATTCTTATCAATTATGTAACAAGATATTTCTTGGGGTTTTTAATTGCATTTATCAGCAGTATTCTTGTGGCGACAGTTGCCAATAAAAGCATTGAAAATTATATTATTCAGCAAAATGAAATCAAAACTCAAAATGGGATCCATCAAATCCATGAGACGATTTCAAAAATGGATCTGATCAATCAAATGATAGCAAAAAACAAAATCTTCACTACAATAGTGTATCAAAAAGGTAAAATCCCCCAAAACGATGTATTGAAATTAAAAGATGCAAATCAATTATTTAATGAAATTGGTTTTGCCAGCGATTACATCCCATATATGTTTATGCTTTTTAAAAATAACGATTTATATTTATCCACCAATCAATGCAGTTTTAACTTTGACGATTACTATCAAAAATTTCTTTCCGTTACCAAAAAAGATATCGACATCTCATCCTCTTCCGATTTTAAACACTTTCTCTTTGATAGCTATTTAAACCATGATATGTTTGTGAAAACAGATCAGATTTCATATATTTATAATGAAAAAAAACATATACTGAACGATGCATTACTTTATATTACAACAGGAAATCAGAAAAATTTAAATCCCATGTATCTGTCTTGTTTTGTTATTGATCGTGATTATATCGTAGAAAACATTCTGATGCAGGAACTGGAAGAACAAGGATTTTTATATATTCAGGATACAAAGACAGGGAATGTCCTGCTCCAATATGGAGAGATACCCGATCAGGTAACTGCATGTAAAGATGGAGAGGTCATAGGAGATGGCAAATATCATGTATTTGTTGACACTCAGGAAGAACTGAAATGGAAGATCGTCACAGGAGTTTCCATGGATTTCATTGCACTCCAGATGCGCTCAGTCAATCACCTGCTTATGCTTTATCTTTGTATTGGGATGATTCTGGTGATTGGTCTTACTTTATTTTTCAGTTTGAGAAGATACAGTGGTATTAAAAAGGTACTTCTTACTTTTCCTGACCAGAGGACTCTTTCAGATAACAAAAAAAGAAAAAATGAATATCATCTATTAGTGGACAATATCCTATATTTAAAGAAAACAGGTGATGATTATCGGGTTCAAATGGAAGAGCTGACAAGGCAAAATGAGGCAATCCTATTAGAACATTTATTAACAACGGGAATACGGACTCCGGAAGAAAAAGAAGTATTTCAAAAATGTTTTGATAAAGAACCAGAGTTTTTCTGTGTAGCAGTTGTCAGAAACAATCAGACTGAATACCAAAACCATGAGATGATAACACTATGTATCGTAGAATACTTGCACAAACACTATAGCAACAAATTTATGAATGTGTATAGCGGAGTTGCGGATCTTTTGTTTCTTTTTGAGCTAAATCCAGATCAGGAAGCTAATGTGAATGGGATCAAAAGACTTTTTGAAGAGATCACAGTCTTAATATCAGCAAAATATGATGTGACATTTCATGTAGGTATTAGTGCAATTGGAACTGAACTGTCTAATATCAGCAAGTGCTATGAACAGGCACAGCGAATCGTTCAGGCACAGTATGCGTGTGAAAATGAAAATGTAGTCAAAACATACACTATTACTACAGATATGTTATACGAAAATCCGGTAAACCTAGAAGTTTTAAACCGCTTAAATACCATGTTGATCTCTGGACAACAGGAAGAAGCTCATCAGACGCTTGACCGAATTGAGCATTATTATACACGCTTTCCATATCTTTACGAGATTCATAAAGAACAGGTTTTCTATTCCATACGAAATGTACTTTATACAGCATGGTTGAATTTAAATGGAGAAACTGGTTTATTTGAAAAACTTCCGACTTTCCATAGTGATATTACCTGTAGTTCCATGATGGAAGGTTTTCAGCAAAATATAGACTGGATCTGTGATTATAGGTATCAGACAAAGAAAAGTAAAAATGATGGATTAAAACAGAAGATCATCGATTATCTAAACCACCACTATCAGGATGCTGGATTATCTGCTTATTCTGTCAGTAAAGAAATCGGTATATCAGAAAAATATCTTTCCCAATTTGTCAAAGAACAGACTGGAGAGACATTTTCATCTTATTTATTACGGATCCGGATCGAACATGCCAAGAAATATCTCGAAAGTACAGATTACAGTAACGATAAGATAGCTGAGTTGACAGGCTTTGGATCTGTGAATACGTTTTACCGGAATTTTAATAAGCAGATTGGTGTAACACCTAAAGTATACAAAGAAAGTCTTAAAAATATCACATAAAATCTATATATTCTTACTATATGAGAGGGTAAAGAAAAAATGAGATACCATTTTCTTACCCTCTAATATTCTTTTTTCTCTTTGTCAGTAGATAAAACATTTTCCTAATGCTATGATCGCTTATACAAAACAACAGAAAGGAGTGGTGCTTATGTTGCAAGAACAGACAGGACCATTGTTGGATGATGTCTCTTTCTTCCATGATTGTCTAAATCTGGACTATGAAGGAATGGAAGATGTAAAAAAAGCAGTAGAAACCCAAAATTATGAAATGGCAAAAAAGGCGATGGCTGAATACATTAGAAAAACACTAGAGCCTGAACGACTGTTATCAATTCCCTATGAAGAGCCTGAAAACGTGTACAAATACCCAGATGAATCTGATGCGGAAGCATGTAATCGTGTAAAAGATCATGTGATGATATCTGTTGGTGTTCCTTGTGATTATGGAAAAAATCAAAAAATCGACTGGCGTGCCAATCCCACCTATAATCAATACAAAGAGTGGACATGGCAGCTAAACCGCCATCACGAACTTAAGATGCTTGCCCATGAATATAATCGGACGAAAAATATGGAATGGGCAAAACTGGCAGCTGAATTGTTTGAATCTTGGGTAAAACAGGCTGTATATCCTGGGGATGTGATCGGATATGCAACGGACTGTTGGAGAACAATTGAGTGCGGCATCCGTATGGGCGCAAACTGGCCGTATGTATTATTTACATTTTTCAATACAGAGCCATTTACGGATGATGTGCTGATTCACTGGTATAAATCAGTCTGGGAACATGGACATCGTCTTTTCCATCACTCTACTCAGGGCAACTGGCTGATCATGGAAATGAATGGGCTGGCTCAGATTGGGATTCTTTATCCACAGTTTCAGCAATCTTCCCTGTGGTTGGAAACAGCATTTACAAGACTCTCTCAGGAATTAGACAGACAGATCTATCCTGACGGTTTCCAGTATGAACTGTCTACAGGATACCATGATGTGGTCATCAATAATTATCAGCGGTTATTTGAAGTAGCAAAGGCATTTGATATTCCGATTCCGAATGAAATGCTGGACAAACTGGCACTGGCATGTGAAATTGACATCAAATTGATGATGCCTAATGGACGCTTACCAGATATCAATGACGGAAAGAACGAAAAAAGCCGAGATCTGCTGCTTCCAAAGTCACGAATGCTTCCAAACAACCAGAAGATCCGTTATATCATCACTGCCGGACAGGAAGGGGAAGCACCAGATTACTGTTCCATTAACCTTCCATACTCAGGTTTTGCTGTTATGAGAAATGGCTGGGAAAAAGATTCCATATGGGCATTATTTGATGGTGCTCCTTTCGGAAGGGCACATCAGCATGAGGATAAATTATCACTACTTGTTTATGCAGGTGGACGGCTTCTTATCACAGAAGGTGGTAATTATGCCTATGACGATTCTGAAATGAGAAAATATGTACTGTCTTCCAGATCACACAATACTGTGCGAGTGGACGGTATGGGGCAAAACAGAAGAAAAGACTATACATGGAAAGATGAGGATATCAAAAAGAAATCGGATATGGCATGGAAGGCAGGGGAAGAATTTGATTATGCAAAAAGTACCTATGCCGAAGGATATGGACCAAATGCCGTCAGAGGGGTTCTTCATAACAGGAGCGTTTATTTTGTCAAAAAGCCAGAAAATGGATTACAGCCTTTCTTCTTGGTGGTAGATCGTATGTTTTCTGATATATCCCATGAATATGAGGTGATGTGGCATGTAGACAGTGAAGAAGCAGTTCTATCAGAATCTGGTGTAGATACCAAAGATATCAATGTATGTATTTCCGGAGAAAATCGGAGTCTGTCAGTGATTTCCGGACAGGAAAGTCCAGAATGGCAGGGATTTGTAGCCACAGGAACAGAACAGGGAATGTACAGACCTGTAAATTGTGTAAGCGCTATAGCAAAAGGGAAAAACCTTCGCATCGTGACAGCTCTTTATCCACATTTGGATAAGGAAAGACGTATTATCTGTGTAAAAGCAGAGGAAGATCCAACAAGTCAGCAAATATCTGTTGCCTTGGAAGATGGAAGTTGGGTTACATATAATGAACAAGATATGCGGGGCAATGAATGACAGCATATAAATCATCAAGTACTTGATATGTACTGAAAGAGAAGGAGAATCTTATGAGAAAAAAACAGATCATGGCATTGGGGCTGGCAGCTGTAATGGCATCTGCAACGTTAGCAGGATGTGGAGGAAATAAAACCTCATCTGAAACAACACAGGGAAACAATTCATCATTAACAGCAACAACTGAAACAACTGATAACAAGCTGGTGGTAGCCATCCAGACAAACAGTTATGTAACAGATTATGATAATAACTATATGACCAAATATCTGGAAGATAAATTAGATATGGATATTGAATTCTACCAGCTTCCGGCAGCTACAGAAGAAGTAAGAACAAAAGTATCCTTGATGGCTACCTCTGCCGACAACTTACCAGATATTCTAATCGTAGGAAATGCATTGACACCTGAGACTATTTTGGAATACGGCAGCAGTGGTGTATTCCTTCCACTGAATGAATATACCCAAGACCCGTCCAAAATGCCGAATTACAACGCAATCCCAGAGGAAGATAAAAAAGTCATGGAAGCTGCACAGACTATGGCAGACGGAAATATATACAGCCTATCAAGCTATGAACCAGAAACATGGAATTTAACACCAAACCGTACTTTCATCAATAAGGCATGGCTGGATAAATTAGGACTGGATATTCCTAAGACCACAGATGAACTGAAAACTGTACTGAAAGCCTTCCACGATCAGGATCCAAACGGCAATGGAATTCAGGATGAAATTGGTATTTACGGATATCAGACAGGCGGATATGGTCAGAATATCATCGCAGCACTGATGAATTCTTTTGAATTCTGGAATGGCGGATCATTAAATGGTGGTCTTGCATTATCTGATGACGGAAAACAGGTGATCGCACCGTTTACTACAGAGGGATGGAAAGCAGGTCTTACCTATATGAATGACCTGTACAATGAAGGTTTGCTGTCTCCGGCAATCTTTACAGATGACGATACCCAGTTTAAAGCAACATTAAATGAAGAGACAAATGTAGTCGGACTGACCTCCATCGGTTCTCTTTCTAATTATCCAGACGCAGCAAATAACAAGAATTTTCTGGAAATGGAATTAATCGAACCGCTTACAGGACCGGAAGGCAAATGTTATACACCATATACAGACTATTCACCAAATCAAAACTTCTTTATTTTTAGTGACTGCAAGAATATCGATCTGGCAATTCAATTTGCAGATGAATTTTTCAGTACAGAAACTTCCATAATCAGCAGATTTGGAGAAGAAGGTGTCGATTATACCTCTGATGAAGAACAGCTAAAAACTATGACAAATGCATATGTAGAGGAAGGACTTTATGATAAAGTAACTCTGGCATACATTTCCAATTACTGGCTGGAACCAAGTGCTAAAACGTGGCATGGTGTTTCCCCAAGATATGCAAGTGCACAAGCATCCAATACTGTTGCTAATGGAATGATCCCATATGATTCAGAAGATAAGACTCAGTTAAATGCAAAGAACTATAAATATTATTCTGACAAGCATCCAGAGCATACCCTTCCACTTCTCCACTACACAAAAGAAGAAGCTGGTATGATTCAGGAAGCATTATCTAATATACCAACTTATATCCATCAGACAATGGCAGAATTCATTACTGGAGCCAGAGATATTAATGATGGATGGGATTCCTACATTTCTGAATTAAACGGAATGGGGCTCGAAGAATGGCTCACATGTGCACAGGCTGCGTATGATCGCTCTAAGCAATAAATGATGCAAATGAGAATCAGTAGAAAGGAGTCATCATGGCAGAAAAAACAAAGAAAGGCTATCGAAAACAAAGAAGCCTGAAAAAACAGATCCGTGATAGATGGCAGTTATATCTGCTGCTTTTACTGCCTCTTGCTTATATCGTGATATTTGCATATATTCCTATGGGCGGTCTTATCATCGCCTTTAAAGATTATAATATCAGAAAAGGAATCTGGGGAAGCGAATGGGTTGGTCTGGAAAACTTCATAAAGTTTTTTACTTCTTATAAATTCCCCATTATTATAAAAAACACGCTGACGATTTCTCTGTACAGTCTGGCTGTCACCTTTCCTATTCCTATTATTTTTGCCCTGCTGTTAAATGCCATGCTTGGACGAAAATATAAAAAAATCATACAGACAGTGACTTACATTCCATATTTTATCTCAACAGTAGTTATGGTGGGTCTGATCTTCCAGATCTTGAATAACCGAAGCGGAATCTATGGAAGCCTCTACACAATGTTGACAGACAAAACAGCTCCCAACATATTGGCAAATGGAAAGCTTTTTAAACACATTTATGTATGGTCTGGAGTCTGGCAGACAACAGGCTATAGTGCGATCGTCTATATTGCTGCTCTAGCCGGTGTAGATCAGTCCCTGCATGAGGCAGCAAAAATCGATGGAGCAAGCCGATTTCAGCGCTTATGGTATATTGATGTGCAGGCGATACTTCCAACCGCAAGCATTATGCTGATTCTGGCAGTTGGAAATATTATGAACGTGGGATTTGAGAAAGTTCTTTTAATGCAGAATAACCTAAACTTAAATTACAGTGAGATCATCTCCACCTATGTTTATAAAGTAGGTCTCGCCAGTGGGATCAATGACTTTTCTTTATCCACAGCAATCAGCATGTTCAACTCTGTGATCAACTTTATTCTTCTCATCATTGCCAACTGGGGAAGTAAAAAGTTGAGTGGAAACGGAATTTTCTAAGGAGGGTGTTATGCATAAATTTAAACAATACAGCTGGAATGACAAGATATTTTACATTGCAGTCACAGTAATCTTAACATTCTTCTTTCTCATGGTATTATATCCTTGTATTTATGTGATCAGTGCTTCCTTTTCTTCAGGAACTGCTGTCCAAAGTGGAAAAGTAGTGCTGTTTCCGGTAGATTTTAGTTTGGAAGGATACAAAACTGTATTTAATACCAGTACTGTGTGGATCGGATTTCGCAATTCCCTGTTTTACACATTTGTAGGAACAGCGATCAATATCACCATGACAATAACCACAGCATATTGTCTTTCCAGACATGACCTTCCGGGAAGAAATGCCATTATGATGATCTTTACCTTTACCATGTTTTTTAATGGTGGTATGATCACTGCCTATATGCTGGTGCAAAGTCTAGGGCTTTTAAATACTGTATGGTCACTGCTTCTTCCTGGGGCAATCGGTGTATACAACTTAATTGTCGCAAAAACATTTATCCAAAACTCCATCCCAACAGAACTTTTAGAGGCAGCTCAGATAGACGGCTGTTCTGATATCATGTATTTTTTGAAAATAGTCCTTCCTCTATCAAAAGCTATTATTGCTGTATTAGTACTGTTCTATGGAGTTGGACACTGGAACTCATATTTTAATGCTATGCTTTATCTGCATGACAAATCATTGTATCCATTGACCCTGTTCTTGAGAGAGATCTTGATGGCAGACCAGATCGACCCATCGACAGTGACAGATCCTGAACTTCAGGCACAGTTGGCTCAGGCAGCCGGTGTGATCAAATATGCCCTGATTGTTGTGAGTATGGTTCCGGTTTTACTCATCTACCCATTTATTCAAAAATATTTTGTAAAAGGTGTAATGATCGGATCAGTCAAAGGATAATAGAAAAAACGTGATGATTGAATCAAGTAAAGAACAAAAGAAAAAGGCGTAATGACCGGATCAGACAAAGGATAATAGAAAATATAATACTCCCCCTATGGTAGGAAATGGAATGATCCAAACTCTATCATAGGAGGAGTATTTTTATAGTTATTCTAGCAATTTTTTTTGTAAAAACTGTCTCATTTTCTCACCTTTTCACCTAGAATCCCTTGACAGATTGTAGTATGATATAGTGTGTCAAAAAATGTCACTGACACTCATTGTCAGGGAAAGGAGGGCGAATGGACAAAATCTTAAAGAAACTATCAGAGATTGAAGAGGCAACTGCGAACATTATGGAACAGGTCAATATCCAAAAAAAAGAATATTCCAGAGAAATGGAAGAAAAAGTAACCCGTTTTGATTCTGAATTAGATGAAAAAACCAATCAACAGCTCGATGAGCTGCGCCAGAGACTGCGTACGGAGACAGAAAAAAAACTGGCAGAACAAAAATTACAGGCAAAATCTGACCTGCAATCTATGGAAGAAAACTATACACAGAATCATACCCTCTATGTTAAACAGATTGTTTCTTCTATGACCCAACTGTAACCTGCCCGTTTCCTTTTGGTACGGGTCTTCTGAATCAAGAAATGGAGGTAACTATCTGTGAATGGTCTTCTTACCTACAGCGGGATCGTTACAAAAATCCGGGCAATGGAGGGAAAACTCCTCTCCTATGAAGACTTTTGTGAAATGGCCTCCCTGGAAACCGTTCCGCAGGCTGTTGAATTTTTACAAAGGCAGCCTTCCTACCATGAAATCCTGAAAGGGATGGAAGAAAACGCCATGCATCGGCGTGAACTGGAAGTACTCCTCTTCTTCGCCCACTATCGGGATTTTGAGAAATTGTATCGCTTTGCCAATATGGCACAGCGCAAATTTCTGGATCTCTATTTCATGTTATATGAAATAGAAATACTCAAAAAAATGCTGCGTACTTTGGCAGATCACCGAGTGTATGAGGTGAATCTATCCATTTTTTATCCGTTTTTCCAGCGTCATTCTAAGTTGGACTGGCAAAAGACTTCATCTGCTGCTACTCTGGAAGAATGGATCAGTTCTCTTGCTGGCTCTGTGTATTATGAGCCATTGTCTCAACTACAGGCAAATGGCAATGCGAACTTATTTGACTATGAAGAGACCTTGGATCTTCTATATTTAAAGACTGTATGGAAATTGAAAGATAAGGTGATCAAGAAAAAGGATCAGGAAATTCTGATCCAGAATTATGGTTCACAGATCGATATGCAAAATATCATGTGGATTTACCGATTTAAAAAATTCTATCACCTAGAACCTGAACAGATTCTTCCTATTCTGATCCCATTTTCCTATCGTCTGAAAAAAGAAGAGATTTCTGGTCTTATCTACGCAGAAGAATTGCAGGCTTTTTTTGATGTGCTAAAACACACATACTATGCTTCCTGGGCAAACCGCCTGCATATGGATGATCTTTCTAAACTAGAGGCTTTATCTGAAGCAATCCTTGATCAGGTTTATTCTCTGAACAGTCATCGTCATCCATATTCTATCGCTTCTTTAAATGGCTATCTCTATTTTAAAGAACAGGAAATCAAGCGGATTATCACGATCATTGAAGGTATACGCTATAAACTTGACAGTCAGGAAATTTTACAACTTATTCATATCAACAAGGGGGTATCACCGTGATTGAAAAAATGAAATTTTTGAGTATCACAGGCCCAAAGTCAGATATTGACCGTGTTGTTTCCCAGTATCTCTCCCACTATGAGATCCATCTGGAGAATGCTTTATCTGAGTTAAAAACAGCAAAAGGGCTGCGTCCTTTTACCGAAGTAAATCCTTATAGAGATTCTCTTCAATTTTCTGAGGAAATGGCAGCTCACGTCACATCTGAACAGAAGGAAAAATCTTCGAAGCCAATACCTGATCATTCTTCCAAATCTCAAATGTCTGCAGCTGAAGCAGATTCCTTTATCATGGATCTGCACAATAATCTGCTTGATTTGGATCAGAAAAGGCAGGAACTTCAGAAAGATCTGGATGCTCTGCTGGCTTCGGAAAACCAGCTGATCCCATATTCTGAATTGGATTACAATATCCATGCTATCATGGAGTTTAAATATATCCGATTCCGTTTCGGAAGGATCGCAAGAGAATACTACGACAAATTTGAGAAATATGTTTATGATACAATTGATACATTTCTCTACAAATGTCATCAGGACAATAATTATGTATGGATCGTCTATTTTGTTCCGGCAAGTATTGCCCAGAAAATTGATGCAATCTATACTTCCATGCATTTTGAGCGTTTTTATCTTCCCGATGAATATGAAGGTACTCCAAAAGAAGCCATTCAGGATCTGGAAACACGTATTGACAGCTTAAAAGCATCCCTGAAAGAAATCAATACACAGATCACTCAGTCTCTTCAGAATGAAAAACAGCGTATCTTGGATGCACACGAGACTTTGAAGGACTATACAGAAAATTTCAATGTCCGTAAACTTGCAGCACTGACTCAGTCTGACTCCAATACTTTCTATATTTTATGCGGCTGGATGAGTGCTAAAGATGCTTCTGCATTTCAGGCGGAAGTAAATCAGGATGAAAATACGTACTGTATTATTGAAGATGACCATGATCAAATTTTAAGTGGTCCTCCCACAAAATTAAAAAATCCAAAATTGTTCCGTCCATTTGAAATGTTTATCCGTATGTATGGACTTCCGGCTTATAATGAATTTGATCCTACCATCCTGATCGGTATCACATATTCATTCCTTTTTGGATTTATGTTCGGTGATGTAGGACAGGGTCTTTGCCTGATGATCGGTGGTTTCCTCTTATATAAGTTTAAAAAGATGGATCTTGCTGCTATCATCTCCTGCTGCGGATTTTTCTCCACAATATTTGGATTTATGTTTGGCAGTATCTTTGGATTCGAGGATATCCTATCGCCCATATGGCTGCGTCCGGCAAGCGCAATGACAGAACTTCCATTTATAGGAAAACTCAATACTGTATTTATCGTTGCAATTGCTCTTGGAATGGGAATCATCCTTCTGACTATGGTATTAAACATTATCAACAGTATCCACAATCATGATACTGAAAAAACATGGTTTGACACAAATGGTGTTGCCGGTCTGGTATTCTATGCCAGCCTTGCTGCAACAATTGTGCTTTATATGAGCAACAAACCACTTCCGGCAACGATCATCTTAATCGTAATGTTCGTGATCCCTCTCTTACTGATCTTCTTAAAAGAACCTTTAACCGTTCTTTTGGAAAAGAAAGCTTATCATTCAGAGGGCGGAAAAGTCATGTTCTTTGTACAGGGATTTTTCGAGCTGTTTGAAGTACTGCTCAGTTACTTCTCCAACACACTCTCTTTTGTCCGTGTTGGTGCTTTCGCAGTCAGCCATGCCGCAATGATGGAAGTTGTTCTTATGCTTGCGGGCGTAGAATCTGGTTCTCCAAGCTGGATCGTAATCATTCTTGGCAACTTATTTGTATGTGGAATGGAAGGTCTGATTGTTGGAATTCAGGTTCTGAGACTGGAATATTATGAATTATTCAGCCGCTTCTATCATGGTACTGGTCGGGAATTCCAGCCATTTTCCCACTAAGGGATGTTTGCTGCTCCATATATCTCCATCACAGTGACGGAGCAATTCAGTAGCAGAGGGGTCAAAATCCTTTTGACCCTAACATCATATAATATAGTTAGATATTTCAGGAGGTATTTATTATGTCATTTTCTATTAAACTTTTATTATCTGTCGCTCTCTTATTGAGTATCGTAATTCCTTTTGGAGCTTTTGCCATTGGTGAAAAGTCCAGAGGTCGTTATAAAGTAGCTCTTGGTGTAAACACACTGTTGTTCTTTGGCATTCTTCTTACAGCCAGTGCATTTATGTTCAATGGAAATGCATTTGCTGCTGAAGCAGCCGCAGAAACCGCTTCCAATTCAGCCGGAATGGGTTACATCGCAGCTGCTCTTGCAACAGGTCTTTCCTGTCTTGGTGGTGGTATTGCCGTATCTGCTGCTGCCAGTGCTGCTCTTGGAGCAATCAGTGAAGACTCTTCTGTACTTGGTAAATCCCTTATCTTCGTTGGTCTTGCCGAAGGTGTGTGCTTGTATGGTTTGATCATCTCCTTTATGATCCTTGGTAAACTGTAAACAATGAAGATGTATTTAATCAGCGACAATATCGACACCTACACCGGAATGAGGCTTGCAGGTGTCGAGGGCATCGTTGTACATGAGAAACAGCAGCTCAAAGAAGCTCTGGATAAAGTCCTGGCCGACAAATCCATAGGAATTCTGCTCTTAACAGAAAAATTTGGAAGAGAATTTCCTGAGGTCATAGATCATGTCAAACTGGAGTGCAAACTCCCACTGATCGTAGAAATCCCTGACCGTCATGGAACCGGCCGCAAGCCGGATTTTATTACTTCCTATGTCAACGAAGCTATTGGATTAAAACTTTAATCAAAGAAGGTGAACCAAATCTATGACCACAGACGAAAAACTGCAGCATTTTCTGGAATTTACCATGAAAGATGCACGGACTCGCAGTGACCAGCTTCTGTCCGATTATTGTAATGCTTTGGATAAAACATATGAAGAACACAAAAAAGAAGCATTAAAACGTTCAGAACTGCGCATTCAGATTGAAAAAAATAAAATCGCCCGCAATTTTAATAAAGAATATTCGATTGAACAGCTTAATATCAAGCGGGAACTGACTGAAAAAGAAGAAGAATATACAGATAAACTATTTGCAGAAGTCAAAGAGGAACTGATAAATTATATGAAGACTCCAGAATATGTTAATCTTCTGATCCAACAGATCCTCGCAGCAAAAAAACTTGCTGAAAATGATGCAATTTTAATTTATATGGATCCGATCGATGAGGACAAGATACCAGTTGTAGCAAAAGCTACCGGTGCAGAGATCATTCCCAGTCAATACTCTTTTATGGGAGGTACA